>JABFXX010000155.1 GCA_013368795.1 Kofleriaceae bacterium | reverse complement strand
TGAAGCGCGAGCGCGAGGACTTCGTCTACGAGGCCGCCCGGCTCATGCGCGATCGCTTCCTGTTCCAGGAGGTCTGGGAGAAGCAGGGCTTGCCGGTCAAGGAGTGCATGGACATCGCGCTCCACAACGCCGGCCAGGTCATGTTCCGTCAGATGCTGTTCGCGAAGATCGTGCCCGCGATCAAGAAGATGGACCTCCTCTCGGACCGCCAGCGCCAGCGCTTCGCCGAGCTCGGCATCCTCCAGTTCGAGAACTGGGCGGACCCGTTCGCCGACTCCGAGTCGAGCCCATCCGGCGCCGTCAGCGCCCGCCTCTAGCTCGCGCGATTTCGTATACGTCGGCGCGGATGTCGACATTGACGTGAACGGCGCCGTGGACCTGGACGCTCGACGTCCGTCTGGCACGCCGCGGACTTACGCGCGCTGCGACAGCCGCGATTGGTCGACTGCGCGAGGGCAGTCACGACCGCGGTCGTGAAGGATTTGGCGGTCTAAGCGATGACCTGGTCCGGTCGTGGCTCTCGTCGACGGTGGCGACCAAATCCGCGTCGCCGTTAAAGTCCAAGACCACGATTACGATGACGGGCGGTCGCGTCGCGGCGGCGTGTCGCGGTAGTACCCGCCGCGCCGCGGTGCTAGCTTTCAGCTCATGTTGCGTGGCCTCCTGATCGGACTCCTCGTCGTCGGAACGTTCGCCTGTGACAAGGGCGACAAGGGCAAGAAGGAGTCGAAGGAAGCGCCGGTCACCGCCGGCAAGGTCGAGGCCGACGGCGTGCGCCGCATCGACGTCACGGCGAACCAGGACGGCTACACGCCGGATCGGATCGCGGGCAAGCCGGGCGAGAAGCTGATGCTCGTGTTCAAGCGGACGTTCGACGCCGAGTGCATCGCGCAGCTCAAGACGCCGGACGGCAAGGTCGTCGACCTGCCGATGAACAAGCCCGTCGAGGTCGCGGTCACCGTTCCGCAGAGCGGCGAGCTCGGCTTCGCCTGCGGCATGGACATGTTCAAGGGCACGATCGTCGCGCAGCCGAACGGCTAGGCCGCGCCGCCCACTTTGTGGGCAGCCCTATCTCGCCTTGAACGTGACGACGAAGCAGGCGGGGCTCGCGGCGCCGTTCTTCTTGTAGGGCGCGTAGCGCCAGCCGCGCAGCGCCTCCTGAAGATCCTCGGCGACGCGCCGATCGAGCTTGGAGACCATCGCGACGCTGTCGACCTTGCCGGTCGCGTCGATGCAGAGCTTCGCGGCGAGCGCGCTCGGCAGCTGCACGTTCTTGAACTTCTCGACGCTCGGCACGTCACCCGCGATCCTCGTGACCGCATTCGGCGGCACGATCGGCGGTGGTCCCTTCGGAGCAGCGGGCACCACAGGCTTCGCCGTGATCTTCTGCGTAGGCGTAGGCGTAAGCGTAGGCGTAGGCGTTCCGGGCTTTGCGGCCGACGGAGCGGGCGGGGTTGTCGTGATCGCAGGTGCCGCGGTCGCAGGCGCGACGGGCGTTGGCTTCGCAGCGGTCGGCGGCGGCGTCGTCGTCACGACGTTCGGCGCGGCCGTCGGCGCTGCGGCCGGGAGCGGCGACGTGCTCGGCGTGGTCGGCGGCGGCGGCGCCTCCTCGGTCTGCTTGGCGTCGCTCGAGTGCTTCTCGACGCGCGGGCGCGCCGGCGTCTTGGGATAGCTCGCGCGCTCGCGCTGCTTCTCGGCGGTGAACGAGCGATTGATCTCGTAGTCGCTGCTCGGCTCGGCATCGAGCGTCTGGTGCCACAGCTCGACGCCGTCCTGGCGCACCGCGATCGTGTGGGAGCCGACCTTGAGCTGCGTCTTGACCGGCGTCTTCTGCGCGAACGGCTGGCCGTCGATGACGACCTCGAGGCCGGCCGGCGTCGTCGTGATCGTCAGCGACGCGTCGACGTTGGTGGTCAGCGGCTCGAGGACGACGCGCAGCGAGGCGTTCTCGGCGGCCGACAGCTCGAACGACGTCAGCCACGACTTGTAGCCGTTGCGATGGATCTCGATCTGGTGGACGCCCGCCGGCAGCTCGCTCGAGAACGGCGACCCGGTGTGGACGACCTGGCCCGCGATCATGATCTCGGCGTCGGCGGGCTCGAGGACGAACTTGATCGTGCCGGTCGTGCGTTCCGGCGTCACGCGCGTGGCGGTGGCCGCAGCGTTGTCCTTGTTGCGGTTCTGCGTGAACACGAACACGCCCGCGGCGGCACCGCCGGCGAGCAGGAGGCCACCGAGGACGACGAGCCCGGTGCGCTTGGGCTTGGCGCGCGCGGCGATCGAGGCGCCGATCTGGACGTTCGATGCCGACCTCGGGCGGACCTCGTAGGTCGCGGCCTGCGCACCCGCGACGGGCGCGATGCCGGGCTTGGTCTGCGGGATGGGGCGGCTCTGGTCGACCGCGGGCTCGACGGGCGTCGTCGTCGCGTTGAGCGGCGGGATCGACTGCGTCTTCGAGAAGCGGACGACCGGCACGGCGACCGGCGGCGTGACCGCGCTCGAGCGGGCGATCTTCGTGTCGGTGTCGCGGCCGACCTCGTGGCGCGGCGACGAGTCGTCGAGCGCCGCGGCGGCGCGCGCGAGCGCCGGGTCGTCGCCGAACAGGTCCTCGGCGGTGAGCGGCTTGGCGAACGAGTCCGTCGTCCGGGTGACCGGCGGCAGCGTCGGCGCGCGCTTGGGCAGCGGCTTGTCGAGCGGCGGAATCGTCGCGACGCGCATCCGCGCGCTGTCGCGCGACACGTTCGGCGGCGGCTGGCTCGGCGACCTGCGGAGATTCTGCGGCGGCTGAGTGTCGCGATCGCGCTGCGCTGCCAGCCGATCGTTCATGTTCGGCGCGTCGAGGTTCGGCGAGGTCGGGCGCGCGGAACGCGGCACCGGCCCCGACGTCGAAGCGGGCGTGCGCGACGGCACCGCGATCGGCTGCGAGCCCGACTGCCGAGCGTGCTGCGCCTGAATCTGCTCGCTGCCGCGCGCCTTCGGCGAGTCGGCGAGCGCGGACTCGACCGCTGGCGGCGGCAGGCTCGGATCGGAGCTGCGCGTGCGGGCGGCGAGTCCGCCGCTGTCGCCGTAGATCGACGGCATCGTGCCCTGCGTCGGCAGCGGCGTCAGGACGTCGGCGGCGAAGCCGTCGGCGTCGCGCTTCTGGCGATGCTTCTCGGAGACGTCGGGCACGTCCTCGAGGACGACCGGCCCCCCGCCGTCGCTCTCCTCGGCACCGGCGCCCCACACGACCTCGACGGCCTCGTCCTCCTCGGTGTTGCGGTGCGGGCGCGGCGTCTTGTTGTGCTGCGGCCGCGGCGTCTCGACCGAGAGCACGATCGATGGATCGACCGTGTTGCCGGTGAAGCCGGCGGGCAGCTCGAGGTTGAACGCCCACTCGATCCACTGCGCGACATCGCGATAGCCGGTCGCGAGCGAGTACTGCTTCTTCAGCTCGAGGAGCTCGTCGCGCAGCTCGGACGCGTTCGCGAACCGCTCGTCGGGATTGCGCGCGAGCGCGCGGAACACGATCGCGTCGAGCTCGGGCGGGCAGCCCTGGTTGAACGTCGACGGCGGATGGAGGTCGCCTTTCTGGACCTTCAGCAGCGTCTGGTACTCGTTCTTGCTCGCGAACAGCGGCCGCGCGGTGAGGAGCTCGTGGAGGATGACCCCCGCGGCCCAGAGGTCAGAGCGCGCGTCGAGCTCCTTGCTGCCGGAGATCGCCTCCGGTGCCATGTACGCGAGCTTGCCCTTCACGCGGCCGGTCTGCGTGCGCAGCTGCGACGACTGCGCCTTCGCGATACCGAAGTCGATGATCTTGAGGTGGCCGCCGCTCGTGACGATCAGGTTCGACGGCGAGATATCCCGATGGACTAGCCCGAGCGGGTGACCCTGGTCGTCGACCTTGTTGTGTGCGTAGTCGAGCGCCTCGCACAGCTGGAGCATGAGCCCGACGGTGACGTGGATCGGTGGCGGCCCCGTGACCTTGCGCGCGTGGCGCAAGATGCGACGGATGTCGCGTCCGTCGATGTACTCCATCGAGATGAAGTACTCGGTGCCGACGCGGCCCAGCTCGTAGATCTGGACGATGTTGACGTGGTTGAGGATCGACGCGAGCTTCGCTTCGCGAACGAATGACTTGATGAAGCTCGCATCTTCAGCGAGGTGCGGAAGAAGTCTCTTCAACGCGACCATTCGCTCGAAGCCCTCGGCGCCTTGCTCGAGCGCGCGGTGGACCGTCGCCATCCCGCCCACGCCGAGACGCTCGTACACGAGGTACGGACCGAAGTGTTCTTCAATGGCGGCGTCGACCGACATCCGAAGTGTCAGGAGCGTCGCACACAACCTCGGACGTGTGGGACCGGAAAACCGTCAATTACCGAACGCTAACGCACGGCTATCAGGCTTCGTCGGGCGTTTTGACGTCGAGCGTCAGGGCGTGGATCGGCCCTTTCATCTCCTCGGCCAGCGCCGCCATGACGAGGCGGTGCCGCTGCAGCATCGATTTTCCTGCGAAGTGTTCCGAGACGATCGTCGCCTTCCAGTGGTCGGCGGTGCCGGTCAGGTCCTGCAGCTCGACGACGGCATCGGGAAGTGAGGCCCGAATCTTCGCAATGATGTCGTCCGGTTTCACTTCACGACCCCGAGCTCCCGCCCGACGGTCGTGAACGCCGAGATCGCGCGGTCGACGTCCTCGAACGAATGCGCGGCCGAGATCTGCACCCGGATACGCGCCTGACCCTTGGGTACGACAGGGTAGGAGAAGCCGATGACATAGATGCCGTGGCCGAGGAGCCGCTGGGCCATGTCGCCCGCGAGCCGCGCGTCGCCGAGCATCACCGGGGTGATCGGGTGCGTGCCCTCGCGGATCGCGAGACCCGCCGCCGTCATGCCGGCGCGGAACCGCTTCGTGTTCGCCTCGAGCTTGTCGCGCAGCTCGGTCGATTCCGACAGCAGCGCGATCGCCTCGATCGAGCCGGCGACGATCGGCGGCGCGAGCGTGTTCGAGAACAGGTACGGCCGCGAGCGGTTGCGGAGGAGGTCGATGATCTCCTTGCGTCCCGACGTGAAGCCGCCCGACGCGCCGCCGAGCGCCTTGCCCAGCGTCGACGTGTAGACATCGACGCGCGCCATCACGCCGCGATGCTCTGCCGTGCCGCGGCCCGTCTTGCCGACGAACCCGGTCGCGTGGCTGTCGTCGACCATGACGAGCGCGTTGTACTTGTCGGCGAGGTCGCAGATCGCGTCGAGCCGCGCGATGTCGCCGTCCATCGAGAACACGCCGTCGGTCGCGATCATCCGCAGGCGCTTGCCCTGCGTCGCCTTGAGCTTGGCCTCGAGGTCATTCAGATCATCGTGCTCGTAGCGATGGCGCTCGGCCTTGCACAGGCGGATGCCGTCGATGATCGACGCGTGGTTCAGCGCGTCGGAGATGATCGCGTCCTGCTCGCCGAGCACGGTCTCGAACAGGCCGCCGTTCGCGTCGAAGCACGAGCTGTAGAGGATCGTGTCCTCGGTGCCGAGGAACTTCGAGACGGCCGCTTCGAGCTCCTTGTGCCGATCCTGCGTGCCACAGATGAAGCGCACGCTCGACAGGCCGTAGCCGCGCTCGTCCAGCGCCTTGTGCGCCGCCGCGATCACGCGGGGGTGCGACGACAGACCGAGGTAGTTGTTCGCGCAGAAGTTGATCACTTCCTTGCCGGCGGTCGTGATGTGCGCGGCCTGGGGCGACGTGATCAGGCGCTCGTGCTTCCACAAACCAGCCTGCTCGATCTCGGCGAGCGTGGCTGCGAAAACGGCTTTGGCATCCGTGTACATACGCGGCGGACCATACGCCGAAGGCGGCGTGTTGTCACCGCTGGCTAAATTGAATCGTGTACGATTGACTTGCGCGCGATTTAAACGATGACTAAGGTCTTCACCATGACCAGCTCCCCTCGCATCCTCGAAAAGCGCCTCTACACCGCCACCGCGACCGCCACGGGAGGCCGCGACGGCTCCGTGAAGACGGACGACGGCACGCTCGACCTGATCGTCCACATGCCGAAGACGCTCGGCGGCAGCGGCGAGCCGGGTACGAATCCCGAGCAGCTATTCGCGGCCGGCTACGCCGCCTGCTTCGGCAGCGCGCTCGCCCACGTCGCGCGCGCTCAGAAGATCACCACGGGGCCGGTCAGCATCACCGCGAAGGTCTCGATCGGTCCGGTCGGCGCCGCATTCGGGCTCGCCGCCGAGCTGGTCGCGTCGATCCCCGATCTCCCGCGCGAGCAGGCGGAGGCGCTCGTCCACGCCGCGCACGAGGTCTGCCCGTACTCGAACGCGACGCGCGGCAACATCGTCGTCGACGTCCGCGTGGCGTAGTCTGCGATCATGTCCGACCGCATGCAGCGCCTCGACGATCAGCTCTGCTTCGCGCTCTACGCCGCGTCGCGCGCGATGACTGCCGCATACGGTCCACTCCTCGACGAGCTCGATCTGACGTACCCGCAGTACCTGGTCATGCTCGTGCTGTGGGAGCACGACGGCGAGCGCGTGTCGAAGATCGGCGAGCGCCTCCACCTCGACTCGGCGACGCTGACCCCGCTGCTCAAGCGGCTCGAAGCGCGCGAGCTGATCGAGCGACGCCGCTCGAGCGAGGACGAGCGCGTCGTCGAGGTGTTCCTGACGGCCGCGGGCAAGCGCCTGCAGCGCAAGGCCGCCGACATCCCGCGATGCATGCTCGAGAAGTCGGCGCTATCGGTCGCCGAGCTCGGCAAGCTGCGCGCACAGGTGCAGGCGCTGACCGAGCGGCTCCGCGGAACTAGTGACTGAGGATCGCGCCGAGGTCGAGCATCCGGCGAACCCGCGGGATCAGGTCGTCGGTCATCGCGTCGAGATCGAAGCGCGGCTTCCAGTTCCAGTCGGCGCGCGCGGCGGCGTCGTCGAGCGCCTTCGGCCAGCTGTCGAGGATGCCCTGGCGCACCGGATCCGGCGCGTACGTGAACTTGGCGTCGGGGATCACGCGGCGGACCGACGCGGCAATCTCGTCGGCGCGCGGCGAGAACGAGGCGATGTTGTACATCGTGCGCGTCAGCTTCTCGCGCTTGGCGAACGCGAGCTCGAGGAGCGCGCGGACACCGTCGGGCATGTACATGAGCGGGATGCGCGTGTCGGCGCGCGCAAACGCTTCGTACGAGCCCTTGCGTACCGCGTCGACGTACATGAAGAGCGCGTAGTCCGACGAGCCGCCGCCGGGCATCGCCGCCGAGATGAGGCCGGGGAACCGGACGCCGCGGCAGTCGATACCGTAGCGCGAGCGATAGTACGCACAGAGGAGCTCGCCCGAGACCTTCGTGACGCCGTACATCGTCGTCGGGTGGAGCGCGACGTCGTCGGGAGTCGGGTCGGGGAGTGGACCCGACGGCGGCGGACCGAACACGGCGATGCTCGACGTGAAGATCACGCGGCCGACCTTCGCGCGGCGGCATGCTTCGAGCACGTTCCAGGTTCCGGTCTGGTTGACGTCGTAGGCGAGGCGAGGGTCCTGCTCGCCGCGCGCGCTGAGGATCGCGGCGAGATGGAACACGAGATCGGGACGGACCTCGGTGAAGAGGTGCTGGACGCCAGCGGCATCGGTCACGTCGAGGCGCTGCCAGTCACCGCCGGCATGCGCATGGCTTGGCGGTCGCGGCGCAAGGTCGGTGGACACGACCTCGTGACCGTCGGCGACGAGCGCTCCGATCAAGTCGTGACCGATCTGTCCGCCCGCACCGGTGAGGAGGATCTTCATGAGTGCCGCGGATATTGGACCTGCGGGTCATGTGCATCAAGGGCACTTGCCATCAAGCACGGTGTAGCGACGGGGCACGCGTTCCGTTCGCCGTACCGCGACCTTGGCAGTGCACGAAGGTTGCTTAGCTAACAGACACCGTGGCGACCGCGATGGAATGGAGCCCACCGACCTGGCGCAACGTGCGTTATTGCGCCAGCTGTCTCGCGGTGTACCGCACAGATTTTGAACGCTGCCCGCTCGACGGCGGGGAGCTCGCGGTGACGCAGGCCGACCCGCTGATCGGCAAGGCGATCGGCGGCTACGTCGTCGATGACCTCATCGGCGAAGGTGGGATGGGACGTGTCTACCGCGCACACCGTCAGGGCGACGACACCGTGCGCGTCGCGCTCAAGGTCCTGATCGGCGACCTTGCCGCATCGCACCTCATGCGCCAGCGGTTCACCCGCGAGGCGGAGGCGGCGAGCAAGCTCTCGCACGAGAACATCGTCGGCGTGAGGGACTTCGGCGTCGCGGCGACCGGACTCCCGTACCTCGTGATGGACCTCGTCGAGGGCACGACGCTCGCGGCCGAGCTGCATCGCGGACCGATCGCGCCGGACCGCGTCATCAAGATCGCGCGCCAGCTGTGCGCGGGTCTCGATCACGCGCACAGCTGCGGCGTGATCCATCGCGACTTCAAGCCCGACAACATCCTCGTGGTCGGCAGCGGCGACCACGAGCGGTTCCGGATCGCCGACTTCGGGCTCGCGCTGTCGACCTCGAACGAGACGCGGCTGACGACGACCGGCGTCGCGTGCACGCCTGCGTATGCCGCGCCGGAGCAGCTGCGCGGCGGGACGATCGACTCGCGCGTCGATCTGTACGCGCTCGGCACGACGATGTTCGAGATGCTGACGGGCGGCATGCTCCCGTTCGACGGCGATCTGCAGGGCACGATCAGGAGCAAGCTGCAGGGCGAGGCACCGTCGCTGCTGATGATCGTGCCGGAGGTCACGCCGGCCCTCGCGACGCTCGTCGCGCGCCTGCTCGAGCACTCGCCGGAGCGCCGGCCGCGCTCGGCGCGGTCTGTCATCGTCGCGCTCGATACCGCGGTGCGCGCACCGAAGCGCGTGATCCGCAGCGCCGAGCTCGCGCCGCAGGCGAAGGGGCCGGTCGTGACGTTCCCGGCGCCGAGGACGACCCCGAAAGGCACGGCGAAGCAGGCGAGCGTCGACAAGCGGCGTGTCGCTGCGATCGCGGCGGCTGCGCTGATGGGCGCGCTCGCGATCGCCGGTCTCGTGCGCACGTCATCGCCGACCTTCGAGACGGCGGCCGAGGCTGCACCCAAGCCACTCGTCGTCGGCATGACCGCGGCGCGGATCGAGGTGACGCCGATCGCGGCGCCCGCTGTCGTCGCCGCCGATGGCGGTGCGGCGCCGGTGAAGGCGATCGCAGCGCCGGTGAAGACGCTCGCGAAGGTGACGACGAAGAAGCCGACGCTGCGCCGTCCGCTGAAGGCGCTGGTGCGCGAGAAGGCGAAGCCCGTCGAAGACCCCGCCGTAGCCCCCGTCGAGCACGATGACGCCCCGTCGGGCCAGCTCGCGAACCCATGGGCCGGCGAGGCCGACGAGGCGCCCGCGATCGAGGAGTCCGACTCGGCGCTGAGCGAGCAGCTCGCGAATCACTACAGCGCCGTCGGGCGCGACCTCGAAGAGCTCGAGATGACGCACGGCTCGTCGGCGGTGACCGACCTGTGGCCGAGCTATCGCCACATCCAGCTCGATAACGCGATGGCGACGCCGTCGACGCGCGACGAGGCGAACGCGGTGCTGATGATGCTCGACGCGCGGATCGCGGAGCGGCGGACCACGCCGACCGACGAGGGCGAGCTCCCCTAGCGAGTCGCGTCGATCGCGTAGACCTGACAGCCGCGCGAAAAGCTCATCACGCCGCCGACGTCGGTGCCGACGCCCGGGTCTTCGTCGAGCGCGCCGCCGGCCCACGAGTACGGCGAGTCCGAGAACGCGTTGAAGATGCACATCTCGCCGAGGCCGTTGCCGTAATAGAGCGTCTGCGCCTGGTCGTTGAAGTAGTCGCAGGTCAGGCGCAGCTTCGTGTAGCCGGCCATCGAGAACTGCGGGTCGAGCATGCCGCCGAGCACGTCGCCGACCTTGTTCTTCGTCGTGTAGATCGTCGCGGCCTCGCCGGTCGGCTTCACCGCCTCGATCGTCAGGCCGGTGCCCCACTCGTGGTAGTGCGCGAGCGCGTAGTAGAGCTTGAAGTCTGGCTTGGCCGCGAGCTGGTCGGGGCGCTCGGTCAGGTCGCACTCGACGGAGAACCGCGACTGCTTCTGCGGCGGCAAGTTGAGCGGGTGGTACTCGAACGTCACGCTCGCCATCAGCGTCGTGACGACGTCCTCGGCGATCGGCGTGATCTTCATCGTCGGCTCGAGGTGAAGGTCCTCGTCGCCGGTGTTGAGCAGGTGGATGTTCGCGACGATCTTCGAGTGCGCGGGAACCTTGAGCGCGACGCCTTCGGGGAACGTCTGCGTCTCGTGCGGCGCCTGCGTCGACTGCGCGAAGAACACGCCGCCGAGGATGCCGGCGCTCACCTGATCGTACGACCGGTCGTCGCACGTGAAGATGCCGTCGGGGCCGGGGAACACGTGCTCGGGCACGTAGAGCCAGTTCGAGTGATGAAACCCTGCGCCGGTCGTCAGCTCGATCTGGTTCACGAACAGCGGCTGATCGTTGTGCAGCGTGAACTGCACGCACTTGCCGATGTCCTCGCTGCCGCCGGGAATGTCGATCGGACCGAACGGATAGGTGCGCGCGGCGAGCGGATCATCCTCGGTCGAACAACCAGCCACCGCGACCGCGAACACGACACAGAACGATCCCATCCGACGCATGGCTGCCCTCCGCAAGCGTGGCCGCTGTTCTAAGCTGGTTTGCTGGTCCAGCCAATAGCCTCGATTGTCACACGTGCATGACAATGCCGCGGGCGAGAAAGCGGGGCTTGTAATCTTTCTCGAGGGTCTGCGCGAGGATGGCCGCGTACTCCCGAGGCGGTGCGAGGCCCCAGGCGCGATCGGCTTCGGTCATCTCGCCGTCGTCTCGGGCGACCGTCGGGTTGCCGGTTCCATAGCTCGCCTCGAGCTCGCCGAGCATCGCCGGCAGCTGCTCGGCGACGAGCGACGGGACCGACTCACCGATCGGCGACACGCAGAGCCAGTCGAGGAGGTCCCAGCCGAAGTCACGATGGCGGACCTCGTCGCGCAGGATCCGATCGAGCGCGGCGCGCGCGGTCGGCTCGGTGCAGCCCTCGCGCAGGTGCGAGAACAACGGCACCGCGACGGTCTCGCCGAGGCAGAACACGCGCACGGCGGCGCGAAGGATGTCGAGCTCGAGCGCCTCGGTCGTGCGCGCGAGCCCGAGCTGATCGCGATCGATCGCGGGCGGCTTCGTACCACCGGCCGCGGTGTAGACCGCGTGGCTCATCTGCGAGTGGACGAGCTCGTCGGCGACGATCGCGAGACCCTGATCGATCAGGTCGGGAGGTGCGCCGGCCTGGATCAGCCACAGCACGAGGTTCTGCGTGATCGCGGCCGACGTGTACTCGGCGGCGATCCGCGCGCGCCACTCCTCGCGGACGCGCTCGCTCACCGCTTCGGGCACGTCACCGGCTGCGGCGCCCGGCACTTCGCGTTTTTCGGGCACGAGGCTGCGTAGTCGACGACGCACGTCGAGCCGCCGTCACGCGACGTCACGGTCACCGGGTTGTCGAGGTTCACGTTGTCGTAGCAGGCGATCTTGAACGGCGGCGGCGGATTGCACGTCGCCTTCGGCGTGCACTCGACCCTGATCGCCGCCATGCAGCCGTCCTGATTCTTGAACACCGTCCACTGCGAGACCGACGTCTGCTGCGTGCGCGGATCGTTGGGCACCGGTGGGTTCGCGATCACCGGCGGCTTCGGCTGCGTCCCCGGTGCCGACGGGCGAGGCTCGGGGCGCGTCGGGTTGGGCTCCGGCGGCGGCGGCGTCGTCGCGGGCGTGCCGGGGCGCGGCGGGTTCGCGACGATGGGCGGCCGGGCCGGCGGATTGTCTTGCGGCGCCTGCGTCGGCTGCGAGGATGGCTCCCACGACGGAGGCGGCTGCGACGACGGAGGCGGCTGCGACGATGGCGGCGGCTCGCTGGCCACCTGCGTCGGCGGTGGGCTGCTCGTACCGGTCTGGACGTAGCACGCGGGCACCGCGGCGAGCGTGACGACGAACGGAGTCGCGAACGAACGACGCGGCGTGCGGGCAGACATGCGTGGACGTTAGTTCGCCTGGAGACCCTCGTGCAACCGATCTCGCCCCGTCGACGCTGCCGTCGATTGATCGACGCATCGATCGGTTAGCACCCGGGTCACTCGCGTTCGCGCGCCGGCCGACCGATCTTCAGCGTGCTAGGCTCGTCGCGTGCCGCACGCCGATCCGAAGGCTCGCCTGATCGCGCTCGCGTCGCGGATCGAGGCAGACCCGGCGGCGCTCGACGAGCGCGAGACCGGTGACGCGCTCGCGATGGAGGTCGGCGGTGAGGCGGCGCTGCGCTGGCGGCTCGGCGTGCTTCGCGCGCTGATGGTCGCGCCTCCCGACGGAGATGCGGTCCGCGAAGCGTACGGCGAGCTCGTCGATCGCTACCGCGACGACGCCGCGAGCCTCGCGACGATCCGGCCGATCGGCGACGAGATCCGTCGTCTCGAGGCCGAAGGTTCGCTGCCGAGCACGCTCGTCGCGCGCAGCGATCGCCGCAGCAGGAGTAAGCTATGACCCGCACGTTCGCCAGCAAGCACTCGACGCTCGCGGTCACCCGACCGGTCCCGCACGTCGTCTCCATCACGATCTCCGGCCGCGACGGCGGCGAGCACGGCACCGCGCCGCTGCGCCTGCTCGACGACGAGCTGCGCGAGGGACCGTTCGCGCTGTTCATCGATGCCCGCGACACCACCGGCGCATCGGTTGACGTCAGCAACATCTGGGCGCAGTGGCTGCGCGCGCACCGCGACCAGCTGTACGGCATCCACATGCTGACCGCGTCGAAGTTCGTCACGCTGACCGCCGACTTCGTGCGGCGATTTGCCGAGCTCGGCGACGCGATGCGGATCTACACCGACGGCGCCGCGTTCGACGATGCGCTCCGCAGCATGACGCAGCGCTAGGGAGCCGCGCGGAGCTTCTTCTCGATCTCCGCGCCGACCGCATCGAACACGCGCTGCAGTGCGATCGCGCGCCGCTTCGCCGCCGACTTGAAGATCGTGCGCGTCAGGCCGAAGAACCCGCCGAGCCAGCCGGCGACGAACACGGGCGTCAGCATCGGCATCGCGATCGACGCGAAGATCGGTGCCACGATCAGGCTCCCACCGACACCTCCGCCGACGCCGCCGTAGACCGCGCCGGCGAGCTGACCGAGCTCGTCGCTGACGAGCAGCGTCGTCACGTTGTCCCGGACCGAGACGGTCACCATCGTGAACGGCCCGGTGCCGCGCCGCTCGGCCGCCCACGTCACCGAGGATCGCAGGAGCTCGACGCGCCCGCGTTGCCGGGTGTGCTCGCGGATCGTGTCGACGAGGTCCTCGAGCTTGTCGACCGGGAACGCGCCGTCGAACTTGCGCGTCAGCTCGAGCCGCGTCGGGGCGCCAAACCACTTCGCCGCGGCGGGGGACGAGTCCCGCGCCGCGAGCGCGCTGGCCGAGGCGAGGACGAGCGCCTGGGACTGCTTGCCCTCGAGCTCGTCGATCCGGTCCTTTGCGGCTGCGAGCTCGCCCTCGAGCGCGGCGATGCGCGCCTGGTCGGCATCTCGGTCGTCGCGGTAGGTCATCTCCGCAGCGAGTGTAACGTGCTATCTAGTCGCCGCTCATGAGTCTGGTCGTACTCGACTCGGTAACGCTGTTCTTCGGCGATCGGATGATCTTCGACGACGTGAACCTGCGTCTGGGCCACAACGATCGGCTCGGACTCATCGGTCCGAACGGTTCGGGCAAGACGACGCTGCTGAAGGTCATCGCCGGCGCGCAGGAGATCGACGACGGCACGGTGACCCGCGCGAATGGCGTGCGCGTCGCCTGGCTGCCGCAGGACCTCGCGATCGCGGGCGGCCGTTCGCTGATCGAGATGATCCTGTCGAGCGTGCCCGGCCGCAAGGTGCTCGACGAACGACTCGAGCAGGTCGGTGCGCAGCTCGAGCAGGCGACGAAGGACGGCGCCGACGAGGAGACGCTGCTCGATCTCGCTGGCGAAGTCGGTGAGCTGCACGAGCGCATCGATCACTTCGATCGGTTCTTCGGCGAGCACGAGGCGCTCGCGATCCTCGCCGGTCTCGGCTTTCAGCCCGGCGACGAGAAGCGCGACATCGGCGAGTTCTCCGGCGGCTGGAAGATGCGCGCCGTGCTCGCGGGCCTCCTGTTCCAGCGCCCCGACGTGCTGCTCCTCGACGAGCCGACGAACCACCTCGACTTGCCGTCGGTGGCGTGGTTCGGCGAGTTCCTGAAGAAGTGGAACCGCTGCTTCATCCTGATCTCGCACGATCGCGAGTTCTTGAACGACCAGATCTCGCGCGTCGTCAGCCTCGAGCTCGAGGGCGTGCGGAGCTATCCCGGTAACTACGAGAAGTACGTCGCCGCGCGCGCCGAGGAGGAGACGATCCTCGCAGGCAAGGCGAAGAACCTCGCACGCGAGCGCGAGCGCCTGACGCGCTTCGTCGATCGGTTCCGCGCGCAGGCGAACAAGGCGAAGGCCGTGCAGTCGCGCATCAAGGCGCTCGAGCGCATGGAGTCGGTCGAGACCTACGAGAAGCGCGGCACGATGCGGTTCTCGTTCCCCGATACCGCGCGCTCGGTGGCCGAGCCGATCCGGATCGAGGGACTGAAGAAGGCGTACGGCGATCACGTCGTGTTCCCGGGCATCGACCTCACGGTCAAGCGCGGCGAGAAGATCGGCATCATCGGCGTCAACGGCGCCGGCAAGACGACGCTGCTCCGCATGATCGCGGGCGAGCTGCCGCACGACGCGGGCACGATCAAGATCGGCTCGGGCATCCAGGTCGGCTACTACGCGCAGCACCACGCCGACACCCTCGACATGGGGGCGACCGTCTACGAGATCGTGCAGCGCGCGGCCCCCGATGCGCCTCCGTCGCGCGTTCGCGCGATGTGCGGCGCGTTCATGTTCTCGGGCGACGACATCGACAAGCCGGCGAAGGTGCTCTCCGGTGGCGAGCGCGCACGCGTCGCCCTGGCGAAGCTCTGCATCGCACCGGGAAATCTCTTGCTGATGGACGAGCCGACGAACCACCTCGACCTCGCGTCGTCGGAGAGCCTCGCGTCGTCGCTCTCGACCTACGACGGCACGCTCGTGTTCGTCAGCCACAACCGGAGCCTCATCCGGACGCTCGCGACCCGCATCTGGAACGTCGAGGACGGCAAGGTCGAGACCTATCCCGGCACGCTCGACGAGTACATGTACTCGCAGGCCCAGCGCCGCCTCGCGCTCGCCGCCCAGGACGAGGCCCCGGCCGGCAAGTCGAAGGCGGCTTCAGCGCCTGCTGCAGCAAGCTCGGCGGCCGATGACAAGGCGCGCAAGCGCCGCGAGGCCGAGCTGCGTCAGAAGCGGTCAGCAACCCTCGGACCGCTCGAAAAGCAGGTCGCCCAGCTCGAGGAGCGCATTGGCACGCTCGAGGCCGAGCAGAAGGTGAGGAGCGCCGAGCTGGCCGACCCGACCGTCTACGACGATGCGGCGCGGCGAAACAAGCTCCTCTCCGACTACCAGTCCGCGCAGGAGAAGCTGGACGAGCTGACGGGTAGGTGGGAGTCGGCGATGGCCAAGCTCGAATCGGCGAGGCTCGAGTTTGAAAAGCAGGCGAACTAGCTCGATACTGGATGGGTGCCACAGCCGACGGGGCAACTGATCGACGGCAAGTACCAGCTCGTGGAGGTCGCGGGCGAGGGCGGGATGGCGACTGTCTATCGGGCAGTCCAGAAGGGCGCCGCGGGCTTCCAGCGACAGGTCGCGATCAAGCACATCAAGCCCGAGTACCGCGCCCTCACGAACTACGTCGACAGGTTCATCGAGGAGGCGCGCGTCGGCTCCGAGCTCGCGCACCCGAACATCGTCCAGGTCCACGACTTCGTCGCGCAGGAAGGCTCGTACTACCTCGTGATGGAGTGGGTCGAGGGCATCGACCTCGGCCACTTCATCCGCGTGTATCAGGATGCGGGCAAGCACGTCGAGTGGGCGCTCGCCGTCGCGATCGGCATCGGCACGCTGCGCGGTCTCGGTGCGGCCCACGAGCGGCGCGCGCCGAATGGCGAGCTCGCGCCGGTCATCCATCGCGACGTCACGCCGCACAACATCCTGCTCGGCGGCAACGGCGTCGTGAAGCTCACCGACTTCGGCCTCGCGCGCGCCCGCGATCGCGTCGCGAGCATGACCGCGCCGGGCACCGTGAAGGGCAAGCTCAGCTACCTCGCGCCCGAGGTCTCGTTCGGCAAGGCGAACACGCCGCTGTCCGACATCTTCCACGTCGGCAGCGTGCTGTGGGAGACGCTGGCGGGCGAGCGCCTGTTCGATGGCAAGAACGACGTCGAGATCTTCAAGAAGATCCGCGCGTGCAAGGTGCCGCCGATCATCGAGCGCCGGCCCGACGTGCCGGCCTCACTCGTCGCGGTGCTCGACGTCGCGCTCGATCCGGACCCGAACAATCGCTACAACTCGGCGACCGCGATGGCGCACGCGCTCGCGCAGGTGATGAAGCAGGCGGTCGGCATCGATCCGCAGAGCGCGCTGGGCCAGGCCGTACGCGACATGCGCGCGAAGCTGCGCGGCGGCGATATCGACGTCCAGTTCTCCGCCGATATCGATCTCTCGACGGCCGACTTCAACGTCGAGCCGATCGAGCTCGTGAACCCGAAGAAGACGAAGCCGCCTGGATAGGCGCGTCAGCTGGCCTTCTCGACGGCCTTCACCTGGAACACGGTGCGGTCGGGAAGGCGCATCGCGGTCAGCGAGTTGCCCCACACGCAGCCGGTGTCGAGCCCGAGGTGACGCGGCCCGACGCTGAGGCCGAGCGCGGCCCAGTGCCCGAACACGACGGTGTGTGACGTCCACGCGGCGTTCGGAAACTGAAACCACGGGATCAAACCTGCGGGCGCCTGCGACGGAGGACCGTCGAACCCGGACTCGATGCGACCGTCGGGCTTCAGCATGCGCGCGCGTGTGAGGTAGGCGAGGATCGCGCGCCAGCGATCGGCGCCGGCGAGGCTGTCGTCCCAGCGCGGCGCCGTGCCCTGCAGCTGGCCGACGAACGTGCGCCACGTCGGCGCGCGCAGCTCGCGCTCGATCTCGGCGCCGCGCGCTCGCGCATCCTCGGCGGTCCAGCGCGGATGCAGGCCGCCGTGCACCATCACGTAGTTGTCCTCGACGTGGACGAGCGGACGCGAGCGCACCCAGTCGAGCACTCGATCGAGGTCGCGCGCGGCGAGCACGTCGTCGAGCGTGTCGCGCTTCTTCTCGGGCACCGCACCGGCGGCGCGCGCGAGCAGGTGGATGTCGTGGTTGCCGAGCACGCAGGTGACGGCGGGGCCGAGCTCCATCGCCCAGCGCAGCACGTCGAGCGAGCGAGGCCCGCGGTTGACGAGATCGCCGACGAGCCACAGCCGATCCGTCTGCGGCGAGAAGCTGATCGTCGAGAGGAGCCGCTCGAGGCTCGACATGCAGCCCTGGATATCGCCGATGGCATACAGCGCCATTGCGCCAGTTGTACCGCGAACGCGGTCTCGAGAGGATCGTGCGCCTATACCTCGATGCGCGCGGTGACGAAGCCCGTGCGAGCACAGCCGACGCGGACCTCGAGCGTGCCGCCGCCTTTGACGAGGTAGGTCGCCCACGCGGCATTCGTCGAGCCACGCGTGCCGGGGTACGCGGGCAGGTTCGCGCCGGTGTGAAGGCCGTGGCCCCAACCATCGACGTGGCCGAGCACCTGGTGCGCCATTCCCGGATCGACGAGCTCGCCCTTCGCCGTCGCGTACAGCGGCTCGTTGAAGTCGAGCTTCTTCGCGCTCGGCAGGCCGTAGCTGCCGAGGTAGCCCTCGTTCTCGACCTTGACCTCGACGCGCACGAGGCCGCCGGGCAGCGCCTTGCGCTCGGTCCGCGCGATGCGGATGCGCGGCGCGAGCGCGGCGAGGCGCACGAACACCTGCGTCTGCGTCGCGCACATCTGCGGCAGCTCGTGGAGCGGCGGGTTCCAGATGCCGATGCGCGGATCGATGCCGCCGATCTCGACGGGGCCGAGCTGCGGATGGTCGAACGGCCGCCACGACGGGAACGATCGACCCTCGTTCTCGTCCTTGTCCCACCACGCGAGCTTCACGAGGTCGTTGCGGGAGACGCGCTCGTAGAACTGGGCGAACTTCGGCGGCCGCTCCATGCCGAGCCGCTTGAACAGGTCCCACAGCTCGATGACGTAGGCCATCGCGCCGCGCTGGTTGTACGCGTAGTCGGAGAGGTCACCGCGCAGCGGCTTGTCGGGCTCGTAGAGAAACTCGTCGTGGCCCGACACCGTCGGGTAGCCGGTGTGCTCGGTCATCCACTGCTCGAGCTGGCGGAAGATCGCGAGGTCCTCCTGATCCATCTTCGAGTCGGGCGCGTGGCCGAGCGGACGGATCAAGACGCCGCCGAACGTGTGGTAGTCGCACCACGCGAAGATGTTCGGGTGCGCGGTCGTGAACTCGACGATGCCGCGCGCCTCGGGCTCGCTCGTCGGGAACGGACCGGAGCCGACCTGCTCGTGGCCGGGCGCCCAGAACCACGGGAAGTTGCGGTTGAGATCGATCGGGTTGTCGCCGAGGAAGAACGGCGATGGGATCGTCTTGCCGTCGAAGTGCTCGATCATCCCTTCGGGATAGACCTTGTAGAACGGGCCCTCGTCCTCGACGGTGCGCTCGACGAGCAGGCCGGCGAATTCCGGCGATTCGACGAGCTCGCCGCCCGGATCCTTGACGCGCATCGCGAACGACAGGCCATCGCCGTCGACGTCGCCGGGAATCCAGCGCGGCTTGCCGCGCTCGACGCGCTCGTCGCGAGGCACGCTGCGCACCGAGCGGCCGGTCTTCAGCACGCACTCCGCGCCGTCGGGCGAGATGCGCGGCACGATGTAGAACAGAACCTCGCGCATCCGCTCGACGATCGGGCCGGGCAGATCGAGCGTCTCGGGCTCGAGATGTGCGCGCAGCGCGTCCTCGGCGATCGATAGCGCGACGCTCGAGCCGGCGAGCTCGGCGGCGTGGAGGTTGCCGTCGGCCCACACCGCGGGGCGAAGGCGGTCCGGATCGGGGCCGATCGTGAGGAGCCAGACGTCGCGGCCCTCGGGCGTCTTCGCGAGCGACTGCAACCGGACGAGGCCCGGATGTGTCTCTGCCCACGTTCGGAGCTGCGATGTGAGCTGCGCGTAGTCGAGGTAGGCCTGACGAAACCCCTGGGAAAGATCGGCAAGTGAGCGCGCCATGGGTGACCGAGCTTACACCTTGAAGAACTCGCGGCTGTCAGGCGTCTAGTCAGGACACATACTAGGAAAATGCCGATGCTGACGTTCCAGTCGATCCCGCAAGCCCGCGTCGTTCGCAAGGGTGGTCAGGCGTTCGCACCTCCGCCGGCACCGCCGTCGGAGAGCGCGCTCGGCGAGCACCTGCGGAACGCATTCGCGATCGCACTCGGCCTGTGGCCGCTGACCGCGATCGTGCTGCTCGCAACCGGCCTTCTGATCATGGCCGGCAATAACGGCGCGCCGTAATCAGAACACCAGCATCGCGATACCGGGCAGCGCGACGGCGACGAGGATCGCGAGGTACGCGACGGCGGGGCGCCACACGACGAGCGCGACGTCGCTGAAGCGATAGCGCGTGGCACCGCGCGAGATGACGCCGGCGATCTGCGCGGCATCCATCGTGCGGAACGGATCGGCGCCGGTCGTCGTGCGGTCGGCAGCCAGCGTGACGGCGTCGCCGGGCGACAGCACGCCGGCGGTCTCGCCGACGCCGAGCGCCAGCGTCGACGGCGGCATCGGCAGGATCACGTTGCCGGTCGTCACCGGGACGTCGCCCGAGGGTGTCCTCACCGCGAATGTGCGCGTCGCGAGCCGCGGACCGCGCAGCCAGCTCGTGATCTCGAGCGTCGCGATCGGCTCGGCATCTCCGTCGGTGGCGATCGTGCCGTCGACGCGCGGCTTGCGGGCGAGCGCACGATGGGCGCGCCACGAATCGAGCCACGTCGTCGCGCCGAACACGACGAACGTACCGATCACGAGGCCGACGACGAACAGGATGATGTACGTGTGCTCGAGGTAGAGCAGGCCCGTGCGGTCGGAGCCCGAGACCTGCGCGAGCATCGCGACGGCGAACAGGATCTTCACCCACAGCGTGACGCGCGCGCGGTGCCGCGAGAAGAACATGCGGCGGCGGAACACGAGCGTCGTGAACGCGATCGCGGCGATGACCGGCGGCAGGATCGCGGCGAGCCGCAGGTTCTCGTAGCTCGAGTACATCGACCTCAAGTAGATGCGGTGGCCGCCGCCGATGTTCGCGTAGACGTTCGCCACGTCATCGGTCGACCACCACGAGCACACGATCGGCAGCCACAGGCCGACGAGCAGCAGCGTCGAGAGCGCGAGCATCATCGATGCGTGCGCCCACTCGCCGCGGCGTCTCGCGATGAGCATGCCCGCGACGACGACGAGCGCGATCGCGAGCGCGAAGTCGGGCAGCGTCGGCACCGGGCTGTTGTCGTCCTTGACGGACACGAGATAGGCCCAGGTGTCGGCGCGCAGGACCGCCCAGAGCTTCACCGCGACGATCAGCGCACCGAGGTGCATTACCGGCACGAGCACGGCGACGCGCACGAGGCGCGGCAGATGCCAGCGCGGCAGGAACGCGAGGGCGAGCGCGCCGGTCAGGCCGAGCGCGATGCCGTTGCAGTACCAGAACGCGTCGCGCGACGAGGCGTAGTAAGTGACGTCCCAGATCGACTTCATGCCGGTCGCCGCGACCAGCACGGTCACGACGCACGCGGCGGCGATCAGGAAGCTGACTTTCCCGGGGAGGGACCCCTCGACGCGCCGCTCGCTCATGCGCGGAAGCGTAACGCGGCGGCCGTGCCGAGGACCGAACTTTTTCGTCGCTGCCGCAAATCGCGGCAGATGCCGCGGGAGCTACTCGAGCGGCATCGCGCGGAGCGTCTTCGGCAGGTCGAGCAGGCTCTCGGTCGGCGAGCCGACGAGCATCGCCGGGCTCATGTTCGTGAGACCCCACGGCTCGATCGTGCCGGCGGTCACCGCGAACGCGCCGCCGTCGATCCGGCCGACGACGCCGAACCCGGAGCGCATCGGCACGCGCGCCGACTCGATGACGAGGTCGGGCAGGTGGCTGACGTCGATCTCGACGAGGCCGCGCTCGCAGGTGAGCACGAGCCGGTACTGGAGCACGCGCCGCTCGACGAGCAGGATGTTGCCCATCTCGCTCGTGAACACGTCCTGCCAGCCCTCGGTCGGGCTGCCGTGCTCGCGCAGCGACTGCCAGTCGAGGTGGAACAGCCGGCGGTCGTCGATCTTGCGGGCGAGGATGCCGGTCGTCGTGACGACGCAGTCGAGGTAGCCAAGCGAGTGGAGATGGACGACCGCCGACAGGTAGTCGACCGCCCACCACGAACCGGGGACGTGCGCGGTGCAGCCGAGGAACACGTTCTTCGCCGAGCTGCCCTTGAGCCACTCCGAGATCGCGCACGCGACCTCCGGGGCCGAGCCGGTGTCGCCGAGCCGGCGATCGCCGTTCCACAGGACGCTGTCGCCGGGCAGGCGATGGACGGCGTCGAAGTGGAAGTAGCGGCCCTCCCACGGCGGCACGAGCGAGAGCTTGTCGCCGACCTTGATCGTCGAGACCGCCTCGAGGTCCTCGGGGACCGCGATGTACGTCTCGCCGCGCGGATCGAGCGCGACGAACAGGAGGCCGCGAGGCGTCAGGCCCTGCTTGCGCAGCTCCTTGAGACCGAGGATGACCGCCGCCGGGTCCCGGTAATGGTAGACGCGCGTGGCGAACATCAGGCTTACGGTTCTACAACAGGACGCCGGTCAGGATGATATTCGCGATCGCGAAGTAGATGAGGATCCCGCTGACATCGACCAGCGTCGCGACGAAGGGCGCCGAAGCTGACGCCGGGTCGGCGCCGAACTTGCGGAGAAGGAACGGCAGCATGGCACCGGCGAGTGTGCCGCACAGCACGCAGCCGACGACCGAGCAACCGGCGACAACTGCAAGGAGCACAAAGTGTTCGCCGTACGCGCCCCACGTTCCCCAGACGGCGACGCGTAGCATCGCGAGCGCGCCGAGGACGATGCCGAGCGCGAGGCCGGTGACCAGCTCGCGCCGCATGATCAGCCACCAGTCGGCAGCGCGGATCTCGCCGAGCGCCATCGCGCGGATGACGAGCGTCGAGGCCTGCGAGCCCGAGTTGCCGCCGGTCGAGACGATCATCGGCAGGAACAGCGCGAGCAGCGGCACCGTGTCGATCTGACCCTGGAACGACTCGAGCGCGGTCGCGGTCAGCATCGAGCCGGCGAGCAGGATCACGAGCCACGTGATCCGCTTCTTGATCATCTCGCGACGCGTCGACTGGAGGTACGGGACCTCGAGGGCCTCCATACCACCGAACTTCTGGATGTCCTCGGTGGCCTCTTCCTGGACGACGTCGACGATGTCGTCGACGGTGACGATACCCTTCATCTTGCCGTCGGCATCGACGACGGGGATGACGTTGAGGTCGTGCTCGGCGAACAGCCGCGACACACCTTCCTGGTCCATGTCGTCGGTGACGCGGACGACGTCGGTCTCCATGATCTCGGAGACGAGCCTCTTGGGCTCGGCGGCGAACAGATCGCGGAACGACACGACGCCGTGGAGGCGCTGATCCGAATCGACGACGTACGCGACGTAGATCGTCTCGAGCTTCGCGCGCGCCTGGCGGCGCAGATAGAGCAGCGCCTCGTCGGCGGTCATCGTCGGGCGCAGGCGGGCAAAGCGCGTCGACATGAGACCGCCGGCCTCGTCCTCGGCGTAGGCGAGCAGCGCGAGCACTTCCTTGCGCGTCGGATCGTCGAGCAGCGCGAGCAGCGCCTGCTTGTGCTCGTCGCCCGCATCCTGGATGACGTCGGCGACGTCGTCGGGCTCGAGCATGCGCATCCACTGCCGGCGCTGGCCGGGCCGGAAGTGGAGCACGAGCGACGCCTGATCGTGGGCGGGGAGGGCGATGAAGAACTCCTCGGCGTCCTCGCGGGGGAGCACGCGCAGGCCGTCGCCGCGCTCGTCGAGATCGAGCAGCGGCCACGCGTCGCGCAGCTCGTCGACCGATAGCTGGTCGTCTTCCTCGGGCGTCGGCTCCGCCGCCTCGAGCTCGCTCGGCATCGGCGGCAGCGTGATCGAGCTCGGCCGGCGCGCGCGCGTCGCCTGCGCGAGGTCGACCATCTCGGTCGCTTCGTCATCCTCGCCGCGGGTCTCGGCGACCGCGCGAATCTCGGCGATGACCTCGGCGGCCTCGTCCGGCGGGAGCGTCGAGACCTCGGTCGACAGATCGGTGCCGTTGCGCTCCGGGATCACCTCGGGCACACCCTCGGGGGCGCCGTCGGCTCTCGGTGAGTCGTCAGACGGGCACATGGTCCGAACCCTGCCCGTTCAGATCGGAAGTGTCCAGTGCAGACGCCAGCTCAAGACGCGCTCAGAGCATCGACGAGCGCCGGCAAGATCACCGCGGCCGGACCTCGGAGTGCGCCGCCTGACTCGGCCGCGATTTCGGCGAACGGGTTGTCCTCGATGTTGATGTCGAGGATCGTGGCGCCCGCGCGCGCCGCCAGCGTGACGACCTGCCACGGCAGGTTCGTCTGTGCCGACGTGCCCGCCACGACAAGCAGTGTCGCGCGCGACGCGAGCCGCCTTGCCGTGTCGAGGAAGAACCGCGGCTCGTCGTAGCTCTCGTCGAACCACAACACGTGGGGCCGGGCCATCCCGCCACACTGCGGGCACACCAGTAGCGCCTTCTGCTCGGTCGTGACCGCCTCACCTTTGCCGAGTGCCCCAATGGCATCGGGGATCGGGAATCGATCGAGCGTGCAGTCGCTCGCGCAGCGCATGAGCCCGATGTCGCCGTGGATCGGGTAGGTCCGGGACGCCGGGCTCCCGGCCCGCCGGTGCAGACCGTCGACATTCTGGGTGACGACCCCGAACCGGTCCCCGAGCGCCGCGTCCCACCGGACGAGCGCCGCATGTCCCGCGTTCGGCTCGGCGGCGCGGCACACGCCGCGGCGGTACAGGTACCAGGCCCAGACATCCCACGGCATCCGCGAGAATGCCTCGTGTGTCGCCAGCTCCTGCGGGTGGTACTCGCGAGAGCCGATAGTCCAGTAGCCCTCCTTACCGCGAAATGTCGGGATGCCGCTCTCCGCCGACACGCCGGCACCGGTCAGCGCCAGCACCGCACCGCCCTGTGCGAGCGCCGTTCTGCAGCGAGCGATCACGTCCTGGAAGTCGGGCGTCTCGACCGGGTTCATGGTCGCACCATAGCCAATGCTAGACTCGCGGCATGGCCCGTTGGCTCGCGATCGTGCTCGTGTCCCTCGCCGTGGCGAGCTGCTCGCGGGCGAGCAACGAGGGCGAGGCGAAGAAGTGGCAGGAGTCGCCACCGCCGAAGGACGTCAGCGTGCCCGCTGGCCTGTCGATCGCGGTGACCGTCGACGGCGCCGACCAGCCGTCGATCACGAGCACGTCGCTGTCGGCGACGAAGCCCGACTACGTCGATACCGAGCACCGCGCGTGGAAGATCGCGACGCTCGTTGCAGCGGCGTCCTCCGGCGCGACCGTCGAGGCGAGCTCGCCGAACGGCGTGTCAGTGAAGTTCGCGACGCCGACGCCCGAGGGGCTCGAGCCCGTACTGTTTCTGACGAGGCGAGGCGAGGTGATCGTCGCGGCGCTCGATCCGAAGGATCCGTTCCCGCGCTATCACGGTCAGGGCTCGCGATTGAAGCGGCCGGGCGACACGATGCCGCGCGTCGCCCCGGTGACTCGCCTTTCGATCACGCACGGCGCTCCTTAGGACCGAAGCGGAAGAACGGGCTCGGGCAATTCGTGCTTTCGGAGCGTGCACGTACACGTGCACCTCAGACGATCCAGGCCGAGCCCTCGACGAGAATGCGCGCGTTGACGGGCGGAGGGCCGAAGCCCAGCGCGCGCGCGCCAAACCGCTTCGCGAGCGCATGCGCGACGTGGCCGAACGTGTGCCGCGCGTTCAGCTCGCACAGCGCGTGCAACTTCTCACCGCCGCCATCGCGATAAACGAACGCGTCGATCGTGTAGGGGCCGGTGTAGCCCTCGCGTTCGAGCGCTGTGCGCGTTTCATTCATCACGCGCTCGAGCTCCGGCCGGTGTCCCGGTGTCAGATCGATCCCGAGAAACCCGCCGCGCTCGTCGACGAGCAGCGTGTGTGGCGCGTCAGCTCCGCTGCACCAGCCCAGATCTGTCACGCGCTCCATCCACGGCTCGACGACAACACCATCGCGATCGATGAGCCGCGAGACGTACGTGCGCGTCTCGGCGACGCGCGGACCCGCTGCAGGATCGAGCGGGCCACGACCGTAGGCGCGATCTCGACCCGCCGCCGTCCAGCGCGCCTTCACGACCCACGCGCGATCACCGAGCGTAGCGAGGTGGGCGTCGAGGTCCGCCAGCGATGCGATCGCGCGCGCGCCGGGCAGCGCGATGCCGAGTCGTTCGGCGAGTGAGAGCGAGAACCAGCGATCGTTGAATCGCTTCGCATCGGGCGACGCCCACGCGAGGTCGTAGCGCGCGGGCACGCCGACCCTCATCGTCACGTTCGGCAGCTTCACGCGCGCCGGGTCGACCGCGGCCGGCGCCCAGATCTCGACTGGCTCGTCCTCGGGCGCGAATGCGGCGAGTAGCGCCGACGCCGCGCTGATCCGCGCGAGCACGTGCTGCGGCAGCGTCACGCCGGCCCACCGCGCCTCGCAGTCGAGGTTCGCCCAGACGATCACGGCTAGCGAGGCTCGCCGCTCGGGCGCGTCGGCGCGATGGCCTCGAGCTCGTCGATGAAGCGCTCGTCGAACCCGGCGCGGCGGCGCGCGTCGCGATCGAACCGAGCACCGCGCGCGCGGCGAGGACCGAGCGGGAACTTCACGTGATCGAGGTACGCCTGCCACGGATCGGCGGACTCGCCTGCGAGCTTCCTCAGCCACGTCCAGCCGAAGTGCACGTGGCCGATCTCGTCGGCGTGGACCTGGTCGAGCACCGTAGCGGTCGCATCGTCGCCGCACGCGCGCGCGGCCGCCGCGTAGTCGCCGGCGAAGTCGAGGTTCGCGTTCTCGAACGTCAGGCCCATCGCGCACACGAACTCGAGCGGCCCGATCAGGTGATCGAGCTTGTTCCAGAAGTGGCCGGTGACGGGATGATCGCCGAAGCGGGCGCCATGCGCGGCGAGCCGCTCGATGTAGAGCGACATGTGTCGCTGCTCGTCGGCGAGGATCGCGACGAGGCCACGGCGGAACGCGATCGGCGCGGCGGGGTAGGCGAGCAGCGCCCACGCGAACAGCTCGATTGCCTGCAGCTCGTGATTCGCGAGCGCATGGAGGATGCGGGCGCGCTGACTCGGATCGCGCATGCCCGCGATCGGCGGAACGCGCGCCGCACGGCCGGGGACGATCGCGAGCGATGCGGGACGGCCCGGCGCATCGAGGCGCAGCGGCGCGCCGTCGTCCTCGAGCACGAGGCCCGCGGGCGGCGGCTCGAGCTTGCCGCCCAGCGTCGTCGCGGTGACGATGCGAAGCGCGTAGGCGCGCGCGGTCAGATCGTCGGCGGTCATGGCCGGCGAAGCTTAGCGCCGACGGCGGCCCCCGTGTCACAGATGCGTCGATGCCGCGCTGGCGCGGCGTCGACGCACGAGCAGCGCGCCGATGCCGAGGCCGAGCAAGATCGAGCCCTGCGGCGCCGTGCCGGCATCGCAGCAGCCGCCACCCGGCGACGGCCAGCACACGCCGGTCGCGCCCGCGGCCAGGCACTTGAAGTCGCTCGGGCAGCTGCCGGCGTTGGCCGGGTTGCACTCCTCGACGCAGTGCTTGAACTGCTCTCCGGCATCCTCGCAGCGATGCGACAGACACTCGGTCTCCGACTGACACACGGCGCCGAGACCGCCCGGCTCGTCGGGGCCGGGCAGGCAGACGCCCTCGACGCAGACGTCGGGATCCTCGCAGCCGCTCGCCGCGGTGCACGGCGGCCCCATCTCGACGGTGATCGGCGCGCTGTTGCCCTGCACGCCCTGGACGTCGAACGCGTGAACCTCGAGCGTGTGCGTGCCGGCGGCGAGCTCGCCAGGCTGGATGTCGAACACCTTGGCGACCTGCATCGACGACATGCCCGCGAGCGCGCCGTCGATGTAGAGCTCGACCTTCTCGACGCGGATGTCGTCCTGCGCGTCGGCCGTGACGGTGAATCCGGGCTGCACCTTGCGGCCGTCGCGCGGGTACTTGATCGTCGCAACGGGAGGCGTCGGGACACCGGGCCCGAACAGGCCGACGATGTGGCGGTAGCTGTTTTGCGTCGGCCCGCCGCACTGACAGCCGCGCGGCTCGTACTCGCCGCACGGCGCATCCTCGTCGCGGAAGCGCTTCGGCAGGTCGCCGCCGAGGTAGGTCAGCGGATCCTTCGACAGCACCTCGTGCTCGAGGCCGAACGCGTGCGCGATCTCCTGCGCCGACGTCCAGCACAGCTGGTCGACGTTCGGTCCGTAGACGTCGAACGTGTAGACCATCGCGTTGGGGATCTCGCCGCAGTCGAACGGCGCGACACCGCCGGCACCCTGGAGGTCGGGCGAATTCGTCAGGTCCGCGACGCGGCCCGCGACGATGTTTTCGAAGTGCGGCGTGTTGCCCGGATCGACGTCGGTGATCGTGATGTCGAACGGCTCGAACGTCTTCTTCACGCACGCGACGACGTTGGCCCACACCTCATCGCCACGCGAGAACTCCGGCATGATCCGCTGGCCCGACGCGATGCTCGACGTGTTCGTGCGCGAGTCGTCGTTGCCCTGCGTGATCGCGCAGCCACCGAGGCAGCGGTTCAAGTAGACGATGCGCGACGTGACGTTCGCCGGACCGCTCGTGTTGCGCGCGAGGCCGGGCACGCGCACGAACGTCGGCTTCGGCAGCGCAGGCCCCGCGGGCTCGCGCGACTCGGCGTGCGCGAGCGAAGCCGCCGACGCGGCGAGAACGAACGCGATCAGCGACGACGGCGACGCCATGTGAACACCATGACTCCGAACAGAAGACCCATCGTCACCGGACCACCGGGGCGATTGCTATCGCAGCCGCAGCCGCCGGAGCCATCGTCGTAGCCGGGCCAGCAGATGCCGGCCCCGTTGCCCGCGCCGATATCGAGGCAGCCGAAGTCGCCGGGGCAGGTGCCGGGCGCGCTGCAGTCCTCGACGCAGACGCTGTTCGTGCCATCGCTCTCGCAGCGCCCCGACAGACAGTCCGCACCGGTCGTGCAGCTCTGGCCGAGGCCGCCGTCGACGCTCGGCCCGGGCACGCAGCGACCGTCGATGCAGACGTCGCTGTCGCGCTGGCAGTCGCTCGCCGCCTCGCACGGCGGGCCGATGTAGACATCGATCGACGCCTTGCCCGGCGTGCCATGCATGTCGTACGCGGTGACCTCGATCTTGTGAGTCCCGTCGCCAAGGCTCGCCGGCGCGTTGAACACGAACGGTCCCTTCGCGAGCTCGCCGACCTTCATGCCGTCGACGGTCAGCTCGACCCTGGCCAGCAACCCGCTATCGTCGACCGCCGTCGACGAGACCGCGAAGCCCGCCATCACGTTGGCGCCATTCCTCGGGTTATCGATCTTCACCGTCGGCGGCGTGCCCGGGCCAAAGCCGAAGAAGTCGCCGATCAGCTCGTACGAGTTCTGCGTGGTCGAGCCGGTGCACGGGAAGCACACGCGCTCCTGGCCGTTGAGGCCGCCGCAGGTCAGGCCGTACTGCATGCCGTTGACGCAGTCGGAGCCGCACTTGGCGTCGATGTTCTGGAAGTAGCGGCGCCCGGTGAACGGGTTGTAGGTCATCGGGTCGGCCGCGGTCGTCACGTGATCGAGCGACCATGCGTGACCGATCTCCTGCGCCGCCGTCGAGCAAGTCTCCTCGATGCAGGACTGATCGCAGGTCGTCTGACCGCCGCTCCACACCGCCGCGAAGTCGAACACGAGCGCGTTGTTGAGGTACTGACCGCACTGCGCGCCGCCGGGCGCGACGCCGCCGATCGCGCTCGACATGCCGAGGTCAGTCGGTCGTCCCGCGATCATGATCTCGAAGTGGTTCGCCGGCGACGGATCGTCCGTCACGATCTCGACGTTGAACGGCGAGAACGTGTCCTTCACGCAGGCGACGACCTTCTGCCAGGTCGCGTCGTCGTACGGGAACTTCGTCAGCGTGCGCGTGCCGCCGATCGGCCACTTGTTCGTGATCGAATTCGACTGGCCGCTCGAGATCACGCAGCCGTTCGGCAGGCAGGGATTGAGATAGATCTTGTTGTACGGAATCGCGCCGGTGCCGAGGTCGAGCGGACCGACGCCGGTCTGCGGCACGACGACAGACCGCGGACGTTCGGCATGCGCCGCGCCCGCAGCGACGCTCAGACCCAGACCCACGAGCGCGGCAACACCCAGTCGAAGGCTCATTGCCTCCCTAGATATCCCGGGCGGCGGACGCCCAACCAGCCCTAAATCGCTGGCATTTACGGATCCCTCGTGAGGTCCGCGCGCCGCGACTCAAGCCGCGAGAACTACCGGCGATTTCGACGCGTGACCAGGGCCGCAAAGATGCCGATGCCGAACAGGATCGCGCCGGGGTTTCCACCGCCGGTCGAGCAGCATCCGGCGTCCGGCTCGTAGCCCTCCCAGCAAAGGCCGTTGCCGCCGCCCGAGTCGAGGCAGCCAAAGCCGGGCGGGCAATTGTTCGACGAGACGTCGCAGCCGATGATGCACGCGCTGCGATCGCCGTCGGTCGCGCACACGCCGCTGACGCACTCGGGGTTGTCGTTGCACGCAGCGCCGAGACCGCCGGGCGCATCCTGGCCGGCGACGCACGCGCCCTGCCAGCAGAAGTAGTTCTCCTGGCACATCGCATCGTCGGTGCACGCGCGACCGACGAGGATGTTCGCGGTCGCCGTCGAGATCGCCTGGAGCTTCGACGCGCACACGACCTGGATCTTGTGCGGACCATCGGCCAGCGCGTTCACCATGAACGTGTACGGCGGCGCCGTGAGCGAGCCGAGCATCAGGCCGTCGACCTTGAGATTGACCTCCTGGACCTGGTCCGACGACGTGCACTCGACGTTGACCGGGAAGCCGGGCGGCATCGTCGAGTTATTCAGCGGGTTCGTCATCTTGAGCGTCGGCGCCTTCGCACCGGCCGGGCCGAACAGCGCGGTCAGGATCTTGACGTCGTCTTGGATCGACGTGCCCGTGCTCCAGCACCGGTGACGCTGGGGATCGTTGTTGTTGGCGGCGCCGCCACACGGCTCGTTGAACGACGTGCGCCCGCTGAAGCAATCGCTGCCGCAGTAGACGTTGTCCTTGAACTGACGCATGCCGCTGTACGGCGCGTACGTCATCGGGTCGCTCGGATCCTGGACGTGATCGAGCGTGAACACGTGCGCGATCTCCTGCGCGGCGGTCGCGCAGATCTCGAGGTCGCGCTGGCCCGAATCGCCGTAGACCCCCGCGAACGCGAACGCGATCGAGTTCGGGATGTACTTCTCGCACGCACCGGGTCCGTTGCACGGGTACTCGGCGATGCCGCCGACGCCGTTCGGCAAGCCGATCTGCGTCGGCGTGCCGGCGACCATCACCTCGAAGTGCTCGACGTTCGGACCCGGATCGACGTCGGTGATCTCGACGTTGAACCGCGAGAACGTGTCGACCATGCACTGCTTGACCGCGTTCCACGACGCGTCGCCGTAGGAGAACGCCGACAGCGTGCCCTGGCCGATCTGCGACTGGTTGGTGCGCGAGTCGGTGCTGCCGAACGTCAGCGTGCAGCCGCCGGCGCAGCGGTTGAGGAAGATCGTCTTGCTGTTGACGACGTACGGGACGGCGCTCAGGTCGACCTTGGTCAGGACGCGCTCGAGCCGCGGCCGAGGCGCTTCTGCTTGCGCGGAGGAAGTTGCGAGAAGGAGAACGGCCAGTCCAGCTAGACCACGCATGGGCGGCGACTCTACTCGACGGAGCCGGCGCCCGAAACGGCGACGGGCCGCCCCGTGAGGTAGCGACCCGTGTGCAAACGTGTGTGCTGCTTCGCGTTATGCGCGGCGGCGCTTGCGAGTGATCAGGATCGCACCGAGCCCGAGCACGAGCAGCGATGCGCCGTGGTTGCCGCTCGTGCTGCAGCCACCACCGTCGCCATTCGACGGCCAGCACACGCCGCTCGCGCCATCGCCGAGGCACGCGAAGCCGCTCGGGCACGCGCTCGCCGCGGTATCGCACGACTCGACGCAGTAGCTGTTCGAGCTGTCTTCTGCGCACTGGCCCGACACGCAGTCGCTGTTGGCCTCGCAGGGCGTGCCGAGGCCGCCTTCCGAGCTCGGACCGGCGACGCAGTGACCCTCGACGCAGACCTCGCCGTCGGTCGTGCACTCGCTGTCGTCGGTGCAGACCGTGCCGAACGTGACGTTGACCGTCGACGTCGTCGCGTTGCCGCCGCGATCGACCGCGGTGACCTCGACCTTGTGCTTGCCCTGGCCGAGGTTGGTCGGCGCCTGGAAGTTGAACGGCGCGTCCGTCAGCGTCTTGATCTCGGCGCCATCGAGCTTGAACGTGACCTTCTCGACGGTGCGGTCGTCGGTGACCGTCGTCTTGACCGGGAAGCCCGCGTTGACCTGCGTGCCCTCGGTCGGGAACGTGATCGTGACGCTCGGCGGCACGGTGTCCGGCGCGCTCGAGCCAAACGTCTGCATGATGACCGCGTAGCTGTTCATCTTCGCGGTGCCGGTGCCCTGATAGCTGCAGCTGCACTGGCGCGCGTTGTACTCGCCGCACACGCCGGCCGCGTTCTGGAACGACTTCCGCGTCGGACCCGTCTCGAGATACGTCATCGGGTCGCGGTTGTCGTACTTGTGGTCGAGGCCCCACGAGTGCGCGGTCTCCTGCGAGACCGTCCAGCAGATCTCGTCGACGTCGTTCGAGATGAGGTTCGCGAACGTGAACGAGATCGCGTTCGAGATGTAGCCGCACGAGAACGGCGACACGCCGAGAACGCCGTTGCCCTGCTGCACGTTGCCGGGCGTGCCGGCGACGATCGCCATGTGGTAGTTGCCGCTCGTCGGGCGCTCCGTGACGATCTGGACGTCGAAGTCGGCGTACGTCTGCTTGACGCACTGGACGACCGCATTCCACGTCGCGTCGCTGCCGGTGAACGGCTGCACGACCGAGTTGGACTGCGGGATGGTCGACGTGTTCGTCGTCGCGTTGTTCTGGCCGGGCTTCAGCTGGCAGCCGTTCGGCTTGCAGTTGTTGAGGTAGATGACATGCGAGACCGCCGCCGGGTTTGGCGCCACGTACACTGCGTTCTGCAGCGAGTCGTCGGTCCACTTGTAGGAACCGCGCGGAGCAGCGAAGGCGGCACTGCTGACCATCCCCACGGTCAGAGCCGCCATGACGGCGAAGTTGCGGTGCATGCCGGCCTTTCTATCCGGGGGCATGCGAGTGGAGAAAGCACCCACCTCTGTCTTTGGCTCGCCCGACCGATGTATCCAGTCGCAGTCAGCGAGATGGTCGGGTATCGATCACTCCCGTTTGTTTCGCTTCGTTACAGGATCGCCGCACAGACGATGAAAGCGACGTAGGCGGCGACGAGCAGCGCACCCTCTAACCTGGTGATTTTACGCGAGCCGCGCAGCGTGAGGACGCCGAGCAGCGTGATCACGACGAGGCCGACGAGATCGACCACGTGCATGCGCTCGCCCAGGTGGATCGGCCGCAAATAAGCCGTGACCCCCAGTACCAAGAAGACGTTGAGCAAGTTCGAGCCGATCACGGAGCCGACCGCGAGCGCGGCATGGCCTCGCGATGCGGCCACGAGCGAGCCGATCAGCTCGGGCAGGGCGCAGCCGATCGAGATCACCGTGAGGCCGAGCATGCGCTCCGACATCCCGGCTTCGGCGGCGATCCCGCGGCCGCCGCGGACGAACAGGTAGCTGCCTGCGAGCAGGAGCGCGAGACCGAACGTGCTCATCATGATCGAGCCGAGGTGACTCGCGCGCGGCCGGCCTTTGCCGCCGATCGACGTGCCGCTCTCCTCTGCGCTCGACGCGCGAGACATCGATGCTGACGATCCGCCGGACGGTTCGTCGTCGTCCTCCATGTCGAGGTCCATGCTCGCGGACACCGACAGCGTCACGATCGTGAACACGACCGCGCACAAGACGAGCAGGCCGCCCTCGAGCCGCGACAGCACGCCGTTGCGGAACAGCAGCGGCACCGCGATCGCCGAGCCGACGAGCACCGGGACCTCGCGGCGGATGATGCGGCCGTCGACGGTCGGCGGCGCGATCAGCGCCGTCAGGCCGAGGATCAGCGAGATATTCGCAGCGCACGAGCCGATGACGGTGCCGAGCGCGATCGGCTGGCTGTGCTGGAGCGCGGCGCGCGTCGCGACCGCGAGCTCGGGCGCGCTCGTGCCGTAGGCGACGACCGTGAGGCCGATCACGAGCGGCTTCACGCCGAGCGCACGCGCCATCGACGCCGAGCCCCGGATCAACCACTCGGCGCCCCAGTAGAGGATCGCGATGCCGAGGACCAGCAGCGTGATGTCGAAGATCGTCGCCAACGCCCTGAGTGTCGCAAGCCGGCGCCTGCCGCGCCACTAGCTGCGCTGATACTCGCCGGAGCGGATGGCGTCGGTCCACGCACGGTTTGCGAGGTACCACTCGATCGTCTTGCGGATGCCCTCGTCGAAGTTGACCGACGCGCGCCAGCCGACCTCGCGCTCGATCTTCGACGGGTCGATCGAGTAGCGGAAGTCGTGGCCCGGGCGATCGGTGACGAACTCGATCAGCTTGCGGTGCGGCGCGCCCGCGGGGTGCAGGACGTCGAGCGTGTCGCAGATGCGGTGGACGACGTCGATGTTCTTCTGCTCGTTGCGCGAGCCGACGAGGTAGCACTCGCCGATGCGGCCGTTCGCGAGCACCGCGCGGACCGCGGCGCAGTGATCGGTCACGTAGATCCAGTCGCGGACGTTCTCGCCCTTGCCGTAGACGGGGAGCTTCTTGCCGGCGAGCGCGTTCGCGATCGTCAGCGGGATGAGCTTCTCGGGGAACTGGTACGGACCGTAGTTGTTCGAGCAGTTCGTCGTGAGCGCGGGGAACTTGTACGTGTGGACGTACGCGCTGACGAGGTGATCGCTTGCGGCCTTCGACGCGGAGTAGGGCGAGCGCGGATCGTACGGCGTCGTCTCGACGAAGCTGCCGGTCGGGCCGAGCGCGCCGAACACCTCGTCGGTCGAGACGTGAAGGAACCGGAACGCCGGATCGGGATGCTCGGTCAGGTAGCGGCGCGCTTCCTCGAGGAGGTGGAACGTGCCGACGACGTTGGTCTGGATGAAGTCCTCGGGGCCGTCGATCGAGCGGTCGACGTGGCTCTCCGCGGCGAAGTGGACGATCGCGGCGGGGCGCGCCGATGCGAACAGCTCGCGCATCGCGGTCTTGTCGGCGATGTCGGCGCGGACGAACTTGAAGCGCGCGTTGCCCGCGAGCTCGGCGAGCGAGCGAGGGTTGCCGGCGTACGTCAGCTTGTCGACGACGATCACCTCGGTCGCGGGCTCCGCGGCGAGCAGCTCGCGGACGTAGTTGAAGCCGATGAATCCAGCCCCGCCGGTGACGACGATCCGTCTTGTCATGCCATCTCCTGAGCAACTACCTCGGCGAGGCCGCGCCGCCACGACGGCGGCACGATGCCGAGCGCGCGGATGCGCGACGTATCGAGAACGGAGTACGCGGGACGGCGCGCCGGCGTCGGGTACTCGGCGGTCGTGATCGCGTCGATGCGCTCGCACGCCACTGCGCGGTGCTTGCGAGCCTCGTCGACGATCGCGGTCGCGAACGCATGCCAGGTCGTCGGCTCGGCGTTGCAGTAGTGATAGACGCCATCGAGCGTGCGCTGTGCCGCGAGCGCGTAGAGGCCGTCGGCGAGGTCGTCGGCCCACGTCGGGCAGCCGTGCTGGTCGGCGACGACGCGCAGGACCGGCCGGTCTTTCGCGAGGCGCAGCATCGTGTGGACGAAGCTCGGGCCCTTGGCCTCGAACAGCCACGACGTGCGGACGACGGTGCCGCCCGCGGCGCGGACCTCTCGCTCGCCCGCCGCCTTGCTCTCGCCGTAGACGCCGAGCGGCGCGATCGGATCGTCCTCGCGATACGGGCGCGTCGACGTGCCGTCGAACACGTAGTCGGTCGACACGTGCAGCAAGCGGACGCCACGCTCGGCGCACGCGCGTGCGAGGTTCGCCGCACCGGCCTCGTTGATCGCGAACGCGGCATCGCGCTCGGTCTCGGCCTTGTCGACGGCCGTGTACGCCGCGGCGTTGATCGCGACGTCGAATCCGCCGGAGATCGCCTGCGCCACGGCGCGTGCGTCGCGGAGATCGAGGTGTTCGACATCGGGCGCCGTGACGTCATGGCCCGCGGCCACGCCGCGCCGCGACAGTGCGCGGCCGAGCTGGCCCTTGCCGCCTGCGACGAGGATCTTCATGGCACGTACGCCGGGAGCTCGGACTCGCGCAGCGGCTTCGCCGCCTGATCGCGCGCCGACAGCGTCGGGCTCTCGATCGGCCAGCGGATCGCGAGGTCCGGATCGTTCCACCGGATCGAGCGATCGTCTGCAGGGTCGTAGACCGCGGTCACCTTGTAGACGAAGTCGGCCTGGTCGGAGAGCACGACGAAGCCGTGCGCGAAGCCGGGCGGGATCCACATCTGCATGTGGTTGTCGGCCGATAGCGTCGCGCCGAACCACTTGCCGAACGTCGGCGAGCCGCGCCGGATGTCGACCGCGACGTCGAACACCTCACCGCGCGTGACGTGGACGAGCTTGCCCTGCGGCTTTGTCAGCTGGTGATGGAGGCCGCGCAGGATGCCCTTTGCCGACGAGGAGAAGTTGTCCTGGACGAACTCGAGGCCGACGCCAACGCCGAGCGCCTCGTAGCGCTCGCGGCGATAGGTCTCCATGAACCGGCCGCGGTGATCGCCGAACACGTCGAGCTCGAGCAGCACGACGCCCGGCAGGGTGGTCTCGATTGCCTTCATTGCTATTTGCGGTGCTCGACGACGTCGAGCAGGTACTTCGCGTAGTCGCTGCCCTTGAGCTGCGCGGCGAGCGCGGTCAGGGCGTTGCCGTCGATGTAGCCGAGTCGGTACGCGATTTCCTCGACGCAGCTGATCTTGAGGCCCTGGCGCTTCTCGACGACAGAGACGAAGTTCGCCGCCTCGAGCAGCGAGTCGTGCGTGCCGGTGTCGAGCCACGCGTTGCCGCGCGACAGCACGTGCGCGTGCAGCTTGCCCTGCGCGAGGTAGGCCTTGTTGACGTCGGTGATCTCGAGCTCGCCGCGCGGGCTCGGCTTCAGGTTGCGCGCGATGTCGACGACCTGGTTGTCGTAGATGTAGAGGCCGGTCACCGCGAAGTTCGACTTCGGCTGCTTCGGCTTCTCCTCGATCGACACGACCTTGCCCGCGGCATCGAATTCGGCGACGCCGTAGCGCTCGGGATCGCGAACGGGGTAGGCGAACACGGTCGCGCCGTCGTTCTCGGCGACGCGGCGCGCGAGCTGCGTGCCGAGCTCGTGGCCGTAGAAGATGTTGTCGCCGAGGATCAGCGTGACGTTGTCGCTACCGACGAACTTCTCGCCGACGAGGAACGCCTGGGCGATGCCCTCGGGGCGCGGCTGCTCGGCGTAGTCGATCGAGATGCCCCACTGACTGCCGTCCTTCAGCAGGTCCTTGAACCGCGGCAGGTCGGTCGGCGTCGAGATCACGAGGACCTCGCGGATGCCGCCCAGCATCAGCGTGCCGAGCGGGTAGTGGATCATCGGCTTGTCGTAGACAGGCAGGAGCTGCTTCGACACCACCGACGTCAACGGGTAGAGGCGTGTGCCGCTACCGCCCGCGAGGATAATGCCCTTGGTGGTCGCCACCCCCGGGCTTTATCACAAGTCCCGCGCTAGCCGTGGGCTTGCGACTTCATCGCTGCCACTGTCTGCCGATAGGCGACGCGCTCGTCGGGCGTGAGTGACATCCAGGCAGACATCGAGTAGCCGGCCATCCAGAAGAACAGGACGTCGAAGAAGAACTTCGGATTGACGAACACCATGCCGATCGTCATCGCGAAGAAGATGCCGATCAGCGCGTTCACGTACCAGAAGTGCGAGCGCTTCATGTGGTGGTTCGGGAACGGCAGGTACGTCAGCGTCGCGAGGCCCATCGCGGGAATCAGCACGACGCCGAGCCACCAGCCGCCCGGCGCGTGAGGCGCGAGCGCTGCGTTGCAGTAGCCGATCGCGAGGAAGCCGAGCACCGAGCGCGGCAGGCCGGCCCACACGCCCTTGTAGTTGACGGGCGAGACGATGTTGCGCGCGTGGCGCACCGAGACCGAGATCACGAGCGACGCGGCAAGCGCGATCGCGAGCACCTGGTTCCACGGCGCGGGCAGGAGGCCGACGTCGCGATAGACGGTGTAGACGATCGCTGCGGGCGCGATCACGTGCGACGTGTGATCGGCGATCGTGTCGAACTCGGCACCGAACGCGTTCGCGCTGTTCAGCTTGCGCGCGACGTAACCATCGAGCGTGTCGCCGAACACGTAGCCGAGCATGACGGAGATGCCGGCTTCGAACGGCCTGCCGTCGACGCACAGGCAGATACCGACGATACCGCCGAGCAGGTTGATCGTCGTGAAGATGTCCTTGATCCCGAACATCCTCGGACGAGCAGCGGGCATGACAACTGCCTTCGCTTAGGCCGTGCGGCGATACGCGCGCGGCTGCTTATCGAGCGGCTTGGCAGGCGCCGGCGACACGTGCTCGAACGACGTGATGTACTCGAGCTCGTCGAGCTTGCGGCCGGTGTAGGCGGTCATCGCGAACGCCTCGATGATCTGCGCGTTCTTCGCGAAGCCTTGGTTCGCGGCGATGCAGAGCACGTTGGCGTTGTTGATCGTGCGCGCGAGCTCTGCGTCCTCGACCGAGGTGCAGCGCGCGGCGTAGATGCCGGTGAACTTGTTCGCGGCGATCGACATGCCCATGCCGGTACCGCAGCACAGGACGCCGAACGCGCGCTCTTCGGCCTGGATCGCGCGGCACGTGCGCTCCGCGCTGGTCAGGTAATGCAGTCGCGCGGCGTCGACCATCTCGAACACCTGACCGTGCACGCCGAGCAGCGCGAGGTAGGCCTCGAGGTCGGCCGTGGCGTAGCGGTCGTATCCGAAGAAGACGCGCTTACCAGTATGCGAACCGATGCTACGGATCACGGCTGGAGGGGTTTCTAACAAGGTCCTGCGATCTTACGCAAGAACGTTGCCACGTAGCCTCATAACGGTCATCGCGAGATTGGTGCGGCCAAGCTGTCAGATCTTCAACAGCTCGTCAGGCCTTCAACACCTGAGAAAGCGCGTTCTGAACGCCCTGGATGTCTTCGTCGCTCAGATACCCGATGGTGCTCAGCTGGAAGTGGGTCGAATCACCTGGCACGCCATACAGGCAGAAGTACCCGAGCTCCTCCATGCGTGCCGAAAAACCTTTGTATGGCATTCCGACAGGGAGGCGGAAGTTGACAGCGATGTTCGAGCGATACTTCGCGTCGAGCATCGGCTCGATGCCGAGGGTCTTCAGGTGATCGATGAGCATCTTCATCTGGCGCTGGATGCGCGCCATGTGAGCGTCGATACCCTGCCAGCCGAGATAAGTGCAGGCCGCGCGTAGCGCCGCGTGGAGCGCGACCGGCTGGGCGAACCGAGGCTGCTGCTCGGTGCTCTGCTTCTTGTACTCGGCGATGACGTCCTGGTAGTAGCCGCGGCGATGGCCGGCGGCCTCGAGCGCCGGGACCGACGCCTTCTTCGTGAAGATGATGCCGAGGCCGGGAGCGGCCATGATCGCCTTCGCGCTCGACGCGGTGACGAGGTCGGCCTGCGAGCCCTCGATGTCGATCTTGTAAGCGAACGCACTCGAGATGGCGTCGGCGCCGACGAACGCGCCGCGCGCCTTGCACGCCCTGGCGATCGCCTCGAACGGGTTCACGAGGCCGGTGCGCGTCTCGTGGCTGACGAAGAACACCCACTTGATGGTGGGATCCTTCTCGAGCACCTTGGCGATGAGCTCCGGATCGAGCGGCTGGTCCGACGGCGACTCGTAGACGACGTGATCGATCTTGTTCTGGCGCGCCTGGTCGACGACGCGGGCGCCGAAGAACCCGTTGTTGCAGACGAGGCCCTTGCCGAGCGGCTCGAGCGCGAGCAGCACGGCCTCGTTCGCGCCGGTACCGGTCGTCGTCATGATCGTCGCGAAGTACGCGGCGGAATCGGCGATGCCGACGAGCTGCTTCAGATCGCGCTCGGTCTCCGCGAACATCGTCGAGAACGCGTCTTGACGGTGGTAGTTGCAGGGCGGGTGCGCGAGGTACTCCGCGACGAGCGGAGGAATCCGGACGGGGCCGGGGGTGAGCAAGATAGGTTCGGTTCGTTGCATCGCTACCTGCGTAGATTGGCCGTGTACCACATCCATGCCCTCGAAGATCTGATCAATCCTTCAGTACTGCGGTCGCGGGCGGTACGTCACGCGGCCCTTCCTGTCGGCGCCGCCGCAACAGCTCGAGTGCGGCCGGGGCCGCGATCAGCGCGACGGTGACGCAGGCGACCTCGCCGATGAGCGCCGCCAGGCCGAACGCGCGAATGCCGCCATTTGCCGACAGGAGCAGCGTGCCGTAGCCGACGGCGGTCGTGAACGAGCACAGGAGGACCGCGCCGCCGGTCGTCTTGAGGACGTGCGCGATCCCACGGTCGCCTTCCTGGCGGTCTCGCGCCGCGACGTTGACCGCGTAGTCGATGCCGATACCGATCGTGATCGGTAGCGCGATCAGGTCGAGGAAGTGGACGCGCAGCCCGGCGACGGCGCACGCCGCGATCATCACGATCACGCCGGCGAACCCCGAGGCGACCGTGATCATGCCGTGGCGATGGCGGCCGACGAACAGGAACACCGCGAGGATCGAGCCGAGCAGCGCGAACATGATCATCCGCGGCGCGTCTTGCTCCATCACGTCGATGATGTCGGCGACGACGAGCGACTCGCTCGCGAGCAGCGCATCGGGCGGCAGCTTGAGCTCGCGAGCGCGCGCGGCGAACTCGAGGCGATCGTCGACGTCGAACGAGTTGAGGCGCGCGGCACCGCGCACGATGATCAGGCGGCCGCGCGAGCCGTCGCGCTCGATGAACGGCCACGCGAGCTCCGCGGGGACCTCGTCGTCGCGCACCGGGCGCAGGCCATCGGGTGGGCGGACCTTCGCGAGGCGCGCCTTGTCCTCGTCGGACAGCGAAGCCTGGAGGTCGGGGTTGTCGATCATCTTGCGGATGTCGGCGAGGATCGCGAGCTTCTCCTCCTGCCGCGACGGCAGCATGTCTTCCATGCTGAACACGTCGTTCATCCAGCGCTTCTCGGCGGGGACCTTCTCGTTCGCGGCGCGCAGGCTCGCGACGATCGGGTTGACGTCCTCGCGGTCGCCGACGGCGATCACGAGCTGGTAGGCCTGCCCGGCGAGATCCGAGCGGCCGCCCAGGCCCTCCTTGATGTGCGCGTTGAGCTTGTGCGCGCGGTTGATCGCGGGCGTGCTCGATTGCAGGTCGCGCCAGTCATGCGTGAACGGATCGCGCTTGATGTAGACCGCGGTGATCGTGATCGCGACTGCGGTGAGCAGGCCGGCCAGCACGAGCGCGGGGACGAGGCGGCGCTGGGGCAGGGCACGAGCGAGCCAGTCGCCGAGCTTTGGCGTCGTCTTCGGCTTGAGGCCTCGGCGCGACAGTACGCTGAGCAGGGCGGGCAGCGTCGTGAACGTCGTGATCCACGTGACGACCATGCCGATGCCGGCGATCGCGCCGAACTCGCGGAACCCGCGGAAGTCGGTGATGAGCAGCGAACCGTAGGCGACCGCGGCGGTCGCCGCTGCGCCGAGCGTGCCGGGCAGCGCGCCCGTGATCGATGTCGCGAGGGCCGAGGGATGGTGCGAGTTGGTGCGCAAATCCTCGAGGTAGCGGGCGACGAAGATCAGCGAGGCATTGATGCCGTTGCCGACGACGATCGCGAACAAGAACGCGGTCATCACGTTCAGGTGGCCGACGGTCGCCCACGCGATCGCGAACGTCGCGGACACGCCGACGCCGAGCGCGAGCAGCATCGCGATCACGACGCGCCCGGACCGGTAGTACGCGACCAGCGCGAGCCCGCAGAGCAGCACGGTGAACGCGAGCGACATCGTCATGCCGTCGAGCACGGAGTCGTGCTCGTGCATGCTCATGATGACGTTGCCCGTCATGTCGAACGAGACGTCCTTGAAGTCGGCGCGCGTTGCCGCGATCGACTTCTTCAGCCCGGTGACGAGGGCATGCGCGCGGCCGGTATCCGACGCCGAGAACGTCGTCTGGATCACGAACACGCGCAGGTGGCCGTCCTTGCTCGCGCGCGCGGGCGGGTGCGTCGCGCGCTCCTCGAGGTCGGACAGCTTCTTCTCGAGCTCGTCGAGCCGATCGGTATCCGACTTCGTGTCCTCGTCGAGCGAGATGTAGAGCGGGTTCGCCTCGAGCTTGGCGTTCTTGATCCGGTTCTCGAGCTCCTGCTTCGCGTCGACGAGGTCCTGGTAGTCGGCGAACAGGAACCTGTGGTTCCACGCGTAGCGGTCGCGCGGACCGTCGTCGCGCGAGAACTGCGCCATCAGCGCCGGATCGACATTGGTCGTGATCGCGTTCGCGAGCGCGTCGCTCGCAGCGGTCGTGCGTGCCGCATCCTGCGACTCGATCGCGACCTGGACGGTGCCGAAGGGGCGCGCACGCTTCGAGATCGCCTTGAGCTCGCGCACCGACGACTGCGACGACGGGAGCAGGTTCGTGAGGTCGGACTGCAGCGGCAGCCGCGCGGCCAGCATGCCGCCGAGCACCGCGACGATCACGGACACCAGCAGGACGAGGATCGCGTGGCGGTCGATCCACGTCGCGTAGCGCTTCACACCCGTGATCACGTCGCGCGTATATACCCCATCGGCAGGATCTGGCTGCCCCGAGCGTCGCGCTTTACTCAGCGATCGTCGCGTGGTACCCGTCCCGGATGATGCAGCTGCCAGAAACCCCGAAGGTCGTGATGTTCGACCTCGACGGCACGCTCATCGATACGATGGGCGGCTTCGCCGACGTCGCGGCGTCGGTCATGGCCGAGCTCCACGGAATCGACCGTGCGACAGGACGCCGCCGCTACCTCGAGACCAGCGGGATTCCATTCCGCCAGCAGCTCGAGATCATCGCACCCGGCCACGCCGCAAACGATCGCGCCTCCGACATCTTCGAGGTCCAGAAGCGCGCCTACGCGGATACCGCGGACCTCGACGCGCGGACGCTGGCGGCACTCGAGCGCCTGCGGTCGTTCGGCATGAAGCTCGTCGTGTCGTCGAACTCGGCGCAGTACTTCGTCGACGAATTCGCGGCCCGCCAGACGATCCGGTTCGATCTCGTGCTCGGCTTCGATGCCGCCGTCGGCCTCGCGAAGGGCCGCCCGCACGTCGACCGCACGTGCAAGGAATTCGGCGTGCCCACGCAGGAGATCCTGTTCTGCGGCGATTCGATCAAGGACGGCGAGCTCGCGCACGGCTGCGGCCTCGCGTTCGTCGCCCGGCTCGGCACGTTCAGCGCCGAGGACTTCCGCCGCTGGAATCCGGCCGTACCGGCTGTCGCCGATGTGCACGCGCTCGCCGAGCTCGTCGCGTCGCGCTCCGCGGCCTGATACACCTCCGCGGATGCAGGCGATCATCATGGCGGCCGGCCTCGGCAGCCGGCTCAAGGATCTCACCCAGGCGACGCCCAAGGCGCTGATCGAGGTCGGCGGCAGGCCGCTCGTCGACTACGCGCTCGCGTTCGCGAGGGCCTCCGGCGCGCAGCACCGGATCGTCGTCGGTGGCTTTCACCATGGCGATGTCGCCGCGCGCGTTGCCAAGGTCGCGCCCGATGCCGCGATCGTCGAGAACACCGAGTATCGGAAGGGAAATCTAATCTCGATGCAGACCGGCCGCACGGCGCTCGAGGCCGGCGGGTTTCTCCTCATGAACACCGACCACGTGTATCGCCCGACGATCGCGACGATCGTCGCGGCCGCGTGCGAGCGCGGAGAGGCGAGCGGCGAGGTCACCGCGTTCTGCGACTTCGATCGCAAGCTCGGCGCCGACGACATGAAGGTGACGCTCGACGACACGCGCCACGTCCGCGAGATGGCAAAGACGCTCGCGACGTGGGACTGCGGCTACGTCGGCATGACGTACGTACCGGCCGCGCGCCGCGACGATTACTTCGCCGCCGCAGCGCACGTGCTCCAGACGAAGGGCGAGGCGAGCCACGTCGAATCGATCCTCGTCGCGCTCGCCGAACGCGGCCAGGCGCCGGCGATCGCCGACATCAGTGGCCACGGCTGGCTCGAGATCGACGAGCCGCACGAGCGCGCTCACGCGGACGAGGTCCTCGCGCGCGAGCGCTGGTGGACCTAGCGAGAACCGGCGAGGTTGTGGCCGCTGCCCGCGGCGTAGTCGACGATCTCGAGCTTGATGTCGCCGTAGTCGGATTCGGCGACGAGGAGCAGCGGCACGCGGTCGGCGTCGTCGGAGATCCACATCGAGAAGTGGCGAGCCTCGGTGCCCTTGTCGATCGAGCCGTCGCGCATGATGCGCGAGGTCGTCGCGTCGAACTTCACGGCCGGCAGCTCGCCCAGGTCGGTGACGACCGGCGTACGGCCGACGAGCTTGACCTGCGTGCGCCACACGAAGCGGCTGCGCACGACGTCGATCGAGTGGGTCTCGCCGGCCTGGCCGTCCCACGCGCGCAGCGCCATCAGGAATGTCATCGTGTCGATCGGCTTCTGCGGCGGGACGACGTTCTGGATCTCGACGATCTCCGTGCCGTCGGGCCGCTTCGTCGCGATCGGCAGCTTGCCCTCGGCGAGCTCGGTGAAGCGCGCCTCGTTGCTCTCGATCGTCTCGTCGCCGCGACCCGCGGTCTCGGTGACGCGGAACACGAGCGGCTCGCCGGTCTCGGTGTCGAGCCACGTCGCGAACTCGGCCTTCAGCGGCTTCACGAGCGCCGCGACGCCGGTCGACTCGGCACCGGCCTGCACGATGATCGCCGGGCGATCGTGGAGCGTCTCCTTCTGGGTGCCGACCTCGAGCGCGAACGCGGCGAGCGTGACCTCGTGCGCGGTCACGCGATAGGTCATGCGCTCGCCGGGCACGACGAACGGCGGACCAGCAGCGGGGAACGCGGTCGCCGCTGCGTGTGCACCATTTGGCGACGCAGGCGTCGACGTCTTCGACGAGCCGCTGCAGCCGACTACGAGAGCGGCGAAGAGAAGCGGCGGAAGCTGGCGGCGGAGGGACACGGTGGCTCGGGAGGCTAGCCGCAGTAGGCTAACCCCAGAAGGCTAGCCGGTGTCGGAACGGAGTCACGTACGTGATCTCCTGGACACCCTCTCAATCGTAGTACTCGGCGCCCAGGTGCGTGATGAGCTCATCACCTTTGGTGTAGCGGAGCGTGTTCTTCAGCTTCATGCGCTGGATGAACAGGTCGTGCTCCGGGTACAG
>JABFXX010000326.1 GCA_013368795.1 Kofleriaceae bacterium | reverse complement strand
TTACCATACTTGGCGTCTCTGCTATCAGTGCCCCCCTATGGCGTGGTGGTCCCGAACTCAGGGCCTCGCAGAACAGCCCAAAAAGTCAGTCCCCAAGGGGATTTGGATCAAGTGCGAGCGCTGTAGCACCACCCTCTACGAGCAGGACCTGGATGCCAATTTCCGGGTCTGTTCGAGCTGTGGTCACCATTTCCGGATGCCGACCGAAGCGCGGATTGCGCTGATGGTCGACCCCGGGAGCTGGCAGGAGCACGACCGCGAGCTCGAATCCGGAGATCCCCTGGGTTTCCGCGTGGACGGTAAGAAGTACGTCGATCAGGTGAAGGGCACGACCCGCAAGGTTGGCCCGGGCGACGCCTACCGCGCGGGCACCGCGTCGGTCGGCGGGATCGCCTGCGAGGTCGGCTTCTTCGTGTTCGAATTCATGGGCGGATCGATGGGATCGGTCGTCGGCGAGAAGATCACGCGTCAGTTCGAGCGCGCGATCGCCCACAAGCGGCCAGCGATCCTGTTCTCCGCATCCGGCGGCGCCCGCATGCAGGAGGGCGTGCTGTCCCTCATGCAGATGGCGAAGACGAGCGCGGCGCGCAGCAAGATGCGCGAGGCGCGCGTCCCGTACATCGCCGTGCTGCTCCATCCGACGACCGGCGGCGTTGCCGCATCCGTCGCGATGCTCGGCGACCTGATCATCGCAGAGCCCGACGCGCTGATCGGCTTCGCCGGTCCTCGCGTGATCGAGCAGACGATCCGCCAGCAGCTCCCGCCGGGCTTCCAGCGCTCCGAGTTCCTGCTCGAGCACGGCATGGTAGACCTCGTCGTGCCGCGCAAGGATCTCAAGAAGACGCTCGAGCGCACGCTGCGCTGGTTCGAGCGCGGCGCGGTTCCCGAGCGTCGCACCGGCACGGCCCTCGAAGAGGCCGAGCCCGCCGCGACCGACTGATTCGTCGCCGGTTCGCCGGCAGCCATGAGCGCGTACCGCGATCTCCTCGTCCGGCTCGTCGGAGCCCGGCGCTTCGGCATGAAGCTCGGGCTCGAGCGGATGCACGAGCTGCTGAAGAAGCTCGATCATCCCGAGCGCCGGATCGGCCGCGTCGTCCACGTCGCCGGCACGAACGGCAAGGGTTCGACGGTCGCGATGCTCGCCGCGCTGGTCCGCGCGAGTGGCTCGCGGGTCGCGACGTACACGTCGCCGCATCTATCGACGCTCCGCGAGCGCATTCAGATCGACGGCGTGCTCGCGAGCGAGGATGCGATCGTCGCGGCGGCCGCGCGCGTCGACGCCGCCGGCGGCGCGGATCTGACGTTCTTCGAGCAGGTGACCGCGATCGGCCTCTGCGTGATCGCCGAGGCGAACGTCGACGTCTCGATCCTCGAGGTCGGTCTCGGCGGTCGGCTCGACGCGACGAACGCGGTCGACGCGCCAGTCGCGGTCGTCACCGGCGTCGCGATGGATCACGAGCAGATCCTCGGCGACACGCTCGCCGCGATCGCCGGCGAGAAGGCCGGCATCTTCAAGCGGCGCCAGCGCGTCGTGATCGGCGCGAGCGGCGAGCCCGCCGCGGTACCGCTGCTCGTCGAGCACGCGCGCGCGGTCGGCGTCGATCACATCACCGTCATCGACGACGCGGCGATCGCATCGGTGCCGCCGGTCGCGCTCGCGGGCGCACATCAGCGCGCGAACGCCGCGGCCGCGCTCGCCGCACTCGACGAGCTGCACCTCGCGTGCGATCGGATCGGCGTGCTCGCACGCGTCAGCCATCCCGGCCGGTTCGAGATCGCCGGCGAGCTGATCCTCGACGGCGCGCACAATCCCCACGGCGCCCGCGCGCTCGCCGCGACGCTGCGCGAGCAGGAGCTGCGCCCGTCGCTCGTGATCGCGGTCAGCTCCGACAAGGACGCGCGCGCGATCGCCGAGGCGCTTGCACCGGAGGTCAGCGCGGTGGTCGCGACGCGCTACCAGCAGGAGCGAGCACTCGATCCCGAGGCGCTCGCCGATGTCTTCCGCTCGGTGATCTCATCGCGCTCGGCGCCGACGTCACTGAGTCCGGGCCTGCGTTCCGCTGCCTCGTTCGGCGCCGCCGAGCCGGCGGTCGTTGCCGCCGCGCACCACCGCGCGCCCGCGATTCCCGTCGACACCGCACCGGATCTCGAGGCCGCAGTCGCCGCCGCGCGCGCGCACGGTACGCCGGTGCTCGTCGCGGGCTCGCTGTTCCTCGTCGGCGAGGCGCGCACGCGCTTCCTCGGCGCGCCGACCGATCCGATCGTCGCGACCGAGTCGCTCGCGCGCCGCGATTAACTTCGGCGCTCGAGCGGATCGTGCCAGCGCAGGTCGAGCAGCGTCCGCGCATCGCCTGCCCACGACTTCGACTTGAACGTCGCGCGAATCTGCTTGGCTCCCGCGAGCTCGAGGAGTCCCTCGAAGAAGCCCATCGTCTGCACGGCCGCGGCTTCCTCGGCGGGCATGCCCATGTAGTAGTGGATCGCGAACTGCGCCTCGCCCTGGTGAAGCATCAGGAGATCGAGCGCCTCGAAGTCGAAGAACGTCTGCCGCATCACGCGGAAGCGATTGAGCGACTCCACCGGATCGTCTGGCGCGAGCAGCATCGGATGCGCGGCCCGCAGCTGCGCCGCCGAGTAGCGTCCCCACAGCTGCACCGGCAGCAGCTGGTTACCCGCGACGAAGCGAAGGATCGCGTTCCCCATTCGCTCGAACGTCTCCATCGGGTACCAGCCCGTCTTGTCGATCTGCTGATCGAGGTACGGCAGGTCCGTCGGCGACAGGAACGACGACCACTCGACGCCCTTGTGCGCCTTGAGCATGCGCACGTAGTCGAGGAACAAAAGCCCTTTGACCATGCGGCGCATCCCGGACCGGCATTCTGGCGGATTCGTTGAGATTCATCTCACGATGACGGGTATTGCCGGGGTAACGGTGAGTAGGCTTCGTATGAGCCCTCACGAGCCGGCCGTAATTTGCGCGGCTCCTCGCGTCCACCTACGATCATTTTCATGCGGCGCGCGTTCCTGATCCTTGCCCTGGCCTCGGTCGCCCAGCCCGCGTTCGCGCAGGAGGCCGCGCCGACGAAGGTCGAAGGCGAATACGGCGGGGTCCAGCCCGGCGAGAAGCCGGCCGCGCCGAGCAAGAAGCCGAAGAAGCTGCCGAAGAAGGGCACGCTGTCGTGGATCGGCTTCGAGACGAAGGACGGCGGCTCGCAGGTGTTCCTGCAGTCGGTCGCGCCGTTCGAGGTCAGCCAGCACGTCGAGAACGGCACACTCGTGGTGAACCTCTCCGGCGTCTCGCGCCTCGGTCAGAACACGTGGCGACCGATCGACACGCGCTTCTTCGACACGTCGCTGTCGCGCATCGTCGCCAAGAAGAAGGGCAAGGGCATCGAGGTCCGCATCGCGTTCAAGGACGCCAAGGATGCGGCGCAGGGCACGTTGCGCACGGCCACCGAGGCCGACGGCATGTACTACGCGTATCTCTCGTTCGCCGGTGGCGCGCCGGCGACGCAGGCAGCCGAGCCGGCGGAGTAACTACTTCGCGTCGGAGAGCGCTTCGGCGAACGTCGACTCTTCCTGCTCGCCCTTGAACGCCTCGCGCGCTTTACCGTCGGCGCCGAGCACGAGCGAGTAGGGCACGCCGCGGATGTCGTACTTCTTGCGAAGCGTGCCGTCGTCGACGAGCGCGGTGCCGGTGAACTTCAGATTGGTCACCACGCCCTCGGCATTCTGCTTACCGCCGGCGACGAACACCGCGACGAGATTCGCGCCCTGCGCCTTCGCCGCTGCCATGCCGCGCGGCAGCGTCTTCAGGCAGTGCGGGCACGTCGGCGTCACGAACATGACGAGGCTCGGCTTGCCCTTGAGCGTCGCCGGATCGAACGCGTACGCACCGAGCGACGGCAGCGTCAGCGATGCCGCGACGTCGCCGCCGGGCACGGGCTCGCCGCGCTTGCAGCCGACCACCGCGAGAGAGAGTACGAGCGCGACCGAGATCGCGAGCGAGGCCTGTCGACCCGAGCGCCGAAATGGCATACCCGCCTGATAGCATGCTCGACGTGGACCTGGCAGACGAACTGGCCGAGCTCGTGGGACAGCTCCGCGGCCAGCTGCTTCGTCACCACGCCGCGGGCACCTGGGCCGCGCCGGGAGGCGCCACGGCACGCCCTGCCGTCGACCCCGAGCACCCGACCGCGCAGGCGGACCTCGGCACCGGCTCCGGCTTCACGGGGACGGCGTCGATCGCGGCGCTCGATGCCCCCGTCGAGCCGATCGAAGATACCGGCGCCGTCCGCACGCCGCTCGGCCGTCGCTCGCTGCCGCAGGTCCGCGCCGAGCTCGGCGAGTGCACGCGCTGCAAGCTCTCGGGGACGCGCAAGTCGATCGTGTTCGGCGTCGGCGCCGAGGATGCGCCGCTCATGTTCGTCGGCGAGGCGCCGGGCGAGCAAGAGGACAAGCGCGGCGAGCCGTTCGTCGGTCCCGCCGGCGAGCTCCTCGACAAGATGATCATCGCGATGGGCTGGTCGCGGCAGTCCGTCTACATCAACAACATCATCTGCTGCCGGCCGCCGGGCAATCGCAACCCGCAGCCCGACGAGGTCGCCGCCTGCAAGCCATTCCTCGAGGCGCGCATCACCGCGATCGCGCCGCGCATCATCGTCGCGCTCGGTCGTCCCGCGGCGAACACCCTGCTCGGCACCGACGCACCGATCAGCGCGCTGCGCGGCAAGTTCCACGACCGCAACGGCATCAAGGTCATGCCGACGTTCCACCCGGCGTACCTGCTGCGCGAGCCCGATCGGAAGCGCGACGCGTGGGCCGATCTCAAGCTCGTCATGGCCGAGCTCGCGCGCCTCGGCATCCAGGCGCCGGGCACGCCGCGCGCCTGAAGACTGCGACCTCGAGCTCGCACCGCGACACCGTCCTCGTCGCACGATCTCTCCCCGGGGCGCACGCCTTGCGTGTGTGATCCGCGTGACGTTCCATGCATCGTCGCGCGCGTGCGATTCACCGTCGCGCGCTCGCCGCGTTCTCGCGCCGCCAATCGTCTGTCATGATCCTCGGCGTAGTCCGTGACCGAGCCGTGTGATGCTTTGCAGGCAGAGATGGCCCTCGACCTCCTCGAGGCCGAGCTCGCGGTCGAGCTGCCCGCTCACATGCGTGCGTTCGCGCGCGCCCACGCCGACGGTCGCCCGCCGCCGGCCGCGCCCCTGATCGCGCGTCTCGCATCGACGCTCCAGACGGCGCGCAATGCGTGCATGCACGACGTGCTGGCCGATCGCGGGCTCGCGCTGCTCCGGCTCGTCGCGCCACTCGTGATCGAGGACGATCCTGCCGTCGTCGTCGCGCGCGCGATGCCGCCGACCTGGCAGAACCTCTCGACGCTCGCCGCGCAGCGCGATGCCGCGGCACGCGCACGTTTCGGCCTCTCGTCGGTCCAGCTCGCGCATCGCCTGCACGGCGTCGACGCCACGCGCCACGACCACGACGCGCCAGGCCCCGCGATCGAAGGCTGGCACGAGCGCGACTTCGCGATCGATCACACCGGGATCATCGACGCGTGGCAGGCGATCGCCGCGCGCACCGGCGTCACCGGCACCGTCCGCGTCGATCGCAGCAAGAAGGCGCATCCTCGCGCGTTCGTGATCGAGCCCAAGGTCGAAGTCGTGATCGTCGTGCCCGAGGTCATCGATACGCCGGCCGCGCGGTTCGCCGTCCTCCACGAGCTCGGCCACGCCGTCGCCGCGCTCGCGCTGCCGGCGGGCGTCCCGCGCGTCGTCGATGAGGCCGCCGCGTCGTACATCGCGCGGCTTGCCGAGCCGCCGAGCTGGTTGCCGCCGCGCTGGCCCTCCGAGCTCGCAGCGGCCGCGCGCAGGCGCCGCACCGCGCTCGCCGCGATGCTCGACGAGATCGAGCGAGGCCTGCCGACACTCGCCGATACGCCGTCGAGCGCGCCGCCGTGGGCGCTGTGGCACGACCCGGGCGCGCAGGGCTCGTACGTGGAGGCGGAGGTGATCGCCGATCGCCTCGCGAAGGACCTCGGCCCGAACCCGCCGCGCGGCCAGCTCGTGCGTGCGCTCAAGGCCGAGCGCGACCGCGTCGACCACCGCACGCGGATCTGATCGGCACGATATGCTGCGGCCGTGCTGAGGCAGCTCGCCGGCGAGGTCCTCGCTCGCATCCACGAGGTTCCCGTCGAGGGGCTATGCGCGATCATCCTCGCCAACGCGGAGTTCAACCGCCGCTCCGCCGACGTGAAGCGCCAGGGCATCCAGTGGCATCTGCCGCCTGGGTTCACCGATTGGATGGGCGTCGTCGACGCCTACAAGGAGCTCGGCGAGACATTCGAGCGTGCGGCCCGCGATTTCCTCGCACTGGACTGGCGCCCGCCACACCGGCCCAACGGTGCGTCCGATGCGTTCGCGACCTTCAGCGAGGCCGTTGCGGCCTGTCGGCGCCGGCTCGACGAGATCATGCCGCGCCCGGCCTGACGTAGAATGCCCGCAGTGCGCGCACTCCTCGCGGCTGTCTTGTTCGTCGCCGCCTGTGGTGTGCGCGCGCCGGCACCGGTCGACGTCGCGGCGCTCGTCGCGAAGCGCGGCCCGGTCGAAGCGCGCCGTGATCTCGCGATGCGCGTCGTCGCGCACCCGCGCGATGTCCAGGCGCGCCTCGCACTCGCCGCGCTCGCCGATCAGCTCGGCCGACCCAGCGAGGCAATCGAACAGCTCGACGCCGTCGAGAAGCTCGGCGGCCCGATCGGTGTCCGCTGGCACGACGAAGATCGCGCGCGGCTCGGCCGTCTCGTGCTCGCGCGCGGCCGGGCACGCCTCGCGCGCGGCGCGCCGACAGCACTCGCGGATCTGGAGCGCGCGGGCAAGCTCGGCGTGCGCGCGAGCGAGGCGGAGCTGACGAGCGCGCGCGTCGTGTTCGCGCAGGGCCTCTTGCGTCACATCGATCCCGATCTACGCGCGAAGGGACGCGCGCTGCTCTCCGTGCAGGCGAAGACCGCGAGGGTCGGCGCCGACGAGGCGGCGTGGGCAGGTGCGAAGGACGATGCGGGCCCCGCGGAGCACGGCGCGTTCGGCGCGTGGCTGTGGACGATCGGCGCGCGCCGCGAGGCCTACGAGCAGCTCGCGCGCTGGCACGACGCGACGAAGCCGCCGCGCGACGAGGCGCTGCAGGGCGCCTATCTGCGCGCGCTCGCGTGGTGGAAGCCGAGCTGGCTCGGCGAGGTGCCGCCTCCGCCGGCCGAGGACCTCGTCGGTCCCGAGCGGTGCTGGTTTCCGGGCACCGAGTGCACGCCGCCGCGCGCCGAGGAGGAGCCGCTGCCGCCGGTCGCGCCAGCTGCGCCGGGCACTTCGCCGTACGCCACCGCGGTCGCACGCTACGCGGCGTCGCATGCGGTGCTCGGCTCGGACGGGCAGGGCATCGCGAGCGCGGCGCCCGATGCGTCGTCGGTCGGGATGTCGCGAGTGACACTGGCCGATGTCGCCGCGGCGTACGCGCGCGATCCGGCGATCGCCGAGCGAGTCGCGCGAGACTTCGTCGCGATCTCGATCGATGGCGCCGCAGCGCAGGCATCGCTCGGCGCGCTGTTCGATGCGCTCGGCGATCCGGGGCGCGCGCGTGCGGCATGGTCCGCCGCCGTCGACGGCAGTCCCGAGCCGTCGTTCCAGCGCGGGCTTGCCGAGGCGATGGCACGCGGCGGCGACGCGCCGGCGGCGCTCGTGATGGGCACCGCGAGCGCGGCCGCGTCGGGCGATCCCGCGGTCGTGTGGACCGCCGTCGCGAATGCACTGAACGACAGCGGGCACCATGTCGAGGCGCTGACCGCGTCGCGCAGCGCGCTCGATCTCGCCGGTCCCGACACCCTGCCGTCGGCACTCGACGCCGCGGTCACGGCGAGTCGCGGCCTCGGCCGGAACGCGCAGGCCGGCGCGATGCTGGTCCAGCGCGCGCAGCTCGCGCCGCGCAAGCGCACGGACAATGCCGAGGTGAAGGATGCGCTCGACGCACACAAGGCCTCGTCGACGGCGAGCACCGCGGCGCGGCTCTGGGTCGTGTCGCGCACGCACCCTCGAGAAGTCGAGATTCGTGCGGCCCTGCTCGCAGCGCTCGAGGCCGACGACGCGCGACGCCCCGTGCTCGTGATGGAGCTCGTCGAGCTCGCGGGCGATCCGGATCCAGAGCGCGCGCTCGCCGCAGTGGCGGCGCTGCGTTAGCGGCGCGGCGGCGGGCGCTTGCCGGTTCGCTTGTACGTCTCGTAGTCGCTGACGATCAGCGCGTGATCGAACACGAGCGGTCCGGGCAGCTCGCTCGGCGCGCACACGATGCAGCGCGATGCATCGTCGCCGCCCGTCGGCGTGCCCTTGGCGCGCGCGATGAACACGGTCGACATCGTGTGCTTGCGCTTGTCGCGCGCCGGATCGGAGTAGACGTGGAACAGCTCGACGATCTCGACATCGAGCGAGGTCTCTTCCTTGGCCTCGCGCGCCGCCGCGTCGGCGACCCACTCGCCCTCGTCGACGAAGCCGCCGGGCAGCGCGAAGCCGACCGGCTCGTTCTTGCGCTCGATGAACACGAGCGTGCCCGGCTTGTCCTCGAGCTCGATCAGGATGTCGACGGTCGGCGTCGGATTCTTGTACTGCGTGCCATCACCGCTCACTTGCCGCCTCCGCCTTCGCTCGCCGCGATAATGGCCTGTTCCCAGCTCGCGAGCTGCTGCTGGAGTGCCTTGGCCTCCGGCGAGTCGACGATGTTCTTCTTCTCGTCCGGATCCTTCTCGAGGTCGTAGACCTCCCAGCGCGAATCGCTGATGCGGTGGAAGACGTGATGCTTGCCGTCGGCGGAAATCATCGAGCGCGCGTCGTGCGGCCACGACTTCGACGGCATCATCTCGGCGAACGCGGGCAGCGGCGGCAGGGTAGCGCCCTCGAGCGCGGGCACGAGGCTGCGGCCCTGCCACGACGTCGGTGCCTTCACACCGAACAGCGCGGCGATCGTCGGCGCGAGATCGATGAGCTGGACCACTTCCTTCACCTCGCGCGGCTTGTTGCCGGGCACGCGGACGAGGAGCGGCACGTGCAGGACCTCGTTGTAGAGCGTCATGCCGTGGAAGAACTGGCGCTCGCCGCCGAACGTGTGGACGCCGAATGCCTCGCCGTGATCGGACATGAGGATGACGGTCGTCTTGTCGGCGAGGCCGGTCTTGTCGAGATGATCGAGCAGGTCGCCGATCAGCGCGTCCTCGAACCCGATCTCGTAGTCGTACTTCTGCACGAGCGACGCGGTGCCGCGCTCGGTGATCGGATGGCCGTCGTGCTCCATGTACGTCGAGTGCGGCTCGAACAGGTGCACGATCATCGCGAACTTGGTCTTCGCGGCGGCGAGCTCGTCGAGCTTCTTCTTCGTCTTGTCGACGATGCGCGGACCGGCGATGTCGTGGTTCGAGCCGCTGATCGGCAGCGCGCCCGCGTTGTCCCACTCGTCGGCTCCCTGGATCGCGTTCGTCCGCATCGGGTTGCCGTCGGTGTTCTTCACGCCGTCGCAGGTGTCCGGATACTTCTGGCGATCGCAGAAGTAGAAGTGGCTCGACTTGCCGATCGTCGTGAAGCCGGCGGGCTTCAGGACCTCGAACAAGAGCTCGTTGCTCTCGTCGACGAGCGGGTAGTTCTTGATGTGGGCGTCGACCTTGACCTGCGACGGATAGCGCGACGACAAGAACGACGGCACCGAGCGCGGCGTGTTCGACGCCTGCGAGTACGCGCGCTCGAACACGACGCTCTGCTTCGCGAACGCGTCGATGCGCGGCGTCAGCGACTTGCCGTCGCGCTGGTAGCCGGTGAAGCCGAGGCGGTCGTAGCGGAGCGTGTCGACGAAGATCACGAGCACGTTCTCGCCGCCCTTGAGCGTCGTCGCGGGCTCGGCCGTCGCCGTCTTCGGTAGATCGGGGAGGCTGGGTGCGGCCTGGTTGTCGAAGCCGTCGCAGTTCTCGTCGATCTTGTTGTCGGGGATGTCGACGACGCCCGGGTGGACGTTCTTGTCGCCGTCGTTGCAGTCGGGGCCCCCGAAGAACGCCGAGTAGCCGTCGTGGTCGCGATCGACGAACTTGCGGAGCGCAGGGATCAGGCGAGGTCCGACGTAGCTGTGCTCGGTGACCGCGATCTGGTGCGCCTCGGTCTGTGCGCCGCGCAGGCCGACGAGCGGAAACGCGAGCGCGATGATCGCGCCGACGCCCGCAACCGCGCCGCGCATCGGGATGCGCTCGCGCACGCCCGACAGCGGGCCGTAGAACACGATCGCGAGCACGATCGCGAGCACCGGCATCAGCGCGGGCACGAACAGCGAGGCGAGGTTCAGCGCCTGGTAGTCGAGGCGCTTGAAGATGACGAACAAGCCCGCCGCCGCAACCGCGATCACGCCGCCGACGACCAAGATCACGACGCGCGACAGCGGACCGAACGCGGGGATGAACGCGGCGATCCGGCGCGTGATGCGCTGGAGCGGAATCGCGCCGAGCGCGAGCATCGGTACGAGCGCGACGACGACCACGCCGAGTAGCAGGCCGCCGACGCTCTTGCGCTGCACGTCGCCGACGAGCCCGACCGCGAGCTTGCCGACGCCGAGCGCGAGGATGCCGCCGAGTACCGCCGCCGAGATGAGGACGCCGGCGACCGCGCGATCGAGCTCGGGTTCCCCGCGGAGGCGGCGGAACAAGCCGCGCACCCACCCGTGTCCCCACGTCGCGTTGCCGCCGGCGAGCACGAGGCCCGCGCCGATCGCGATCGGGAGCGTGAGGAGCGACCACAGGCCGAGCACCTGCATCGGTGCGCCGCCGGTGTGGACGACATCGGCGATCGCGAGGACGAGCCCGGCGAGCAACACGATGCCAACGCCGGTGGCCATGCCGGAGCGATAGGGCGGGGGATTTCCCTCGGACATCTGGACCGAAGCGTTACCACGACGTGGGTGGCGCTTCACGTCGGGAGGTGCCCGCGGGCCGCGCAAATGCTGCGAGATCGCGCGGCCGAGCTCCCGGTGCCTCCGACGAGGCGCGACGCGCTTTCAGCTGCGATGGACTTCGACGAGAACGCCCTCGACGAAGCGCGGGTCGACCTCCTCGTCGACGAGATCGCCGAGGATGCGCTCGAGGTCGTCGAGCCAGCCGTCAACGAGCTTGGCGAGCACGACGCCCGACGCGGCGAGCTGGGCGGCACCGAGGCGCGCGGCGATCGCCGTGTGACCGGCGCTGCGCGCGGCCGGCGTCAGCTTGTTGCCGGCAAAGCCGGTCGTGCGGAGCGTCTTCAGCTCGGTCTGCGAGAGTGCCTCGGCGCGCAGCTCGCCGCCGACGACGGCGCGTGCGAGCGCGGTGCGAAGATGATCGTCGAGCTCGGGCCGTGGCTCGGGAGCCTGACCCATCGCGACGACGTCGACGCCGAAGCCCTCGACGAGCGCGATCCGGATCGTGAGGCCCGTCAGGATCTCGCCGGCGCGGCGCAGGTCCGCCTGCGACTCGAACGGACGCATGCCGGTCACCGCCGGCTCGTCGGCAGCGCGCGAGAACAGCGGACGCGGCGAGCACAGGCCCGCGACGAGGTCCTTCGCGGGCGAGCCCGCGGTCAGCGAGCGAGGCGCGAGCGCGGTCGCGAGCTTCGCGAGCTTGTGGGTGACCGTGTAGCCGACCCGGAACAGCCGGCCGAACGCGATCGACGACAGCGCCTGCTGTGCACGCTCGAGGTCACCGCGCGCGACCACCTCGAGGCCGAGCGACAAGGTCGCCGTCGCGTAGAGCGCACCGCGGCGCAGCACCTCGGCCTGGCCGGGCTTCGCACGTCCCGCGGCGAGTACCTTGTTGACGAGCACCATCAACGCCTGCTCGAGGCGCTCTGCCTCCGCCTCGTCCTCGATCGCGGCCATCGCGCGCGCGAGGAAGCTGCGGCCGATCACCTCCTCGGCGATCACGACCGGCAGCCGCGAGGGCTCCTCCTCGACGACGGGCCGGTCCTGCGACCCCTCGCCGATCTGCACCTGATCCGGCGTGAGCGGCCGGAACAGATCGAGTGCCTCGTAGAAGTCGACGTAGCCAAGATCCGCAAGCCGCGACGATCGCCAGCGATAGCTCATCTCCTCGAGCTCGGCGGGCGGCTCGCTGCGCGCGGCCATGATCGTGTGGCGCGCGAGATCCGGATCGGCACGATACAGATCCTCGACGACCTGCTGGACGAGCCGGTTCGAGTCGTCGTCGCCCTTGAGCTCGAGCAAGAAGAAGCGATCGGGCGTCGTCATGATCGGCGCCTCGACGTCCTCGGCGGGAGCCTCTTCGAGCGTCGTGTCGTAGACGACGACCTGACGCTGCAGGATCAGCGCACGCAGCTCGGCGTCGAGGTTGCCCCACACCTCGCCGAGCTTCTCGAAGCCCACCTCGGTGAGCGCCGCGAGCCACGGCTTGAGCGACGAGACCTCGAGCGCGTCCTTGTTCCAGCCATCGACATCGAAGCAGCCCTGGATCTGCGCCGGCGTCGCCAGCTCGATCAGCGGCTGGGCGTCCTCGAACCCGACCTCGTGGACGAGCTCGTAGACCTCGTTTGGCGATAGTGCCGCGATGGCCGCCGGCGCATCGTCCGATGACAGCAGCGCATCGATGCGGCGATAGCCGCGCGGTCCCGCGAGCTGTGCGCGCAGGCGCGCGAGCGGACCGCTCGGATTTGGCGCGTTCGCATTCGGGGGCTGCGCGTTTGGCGCATCGGGCGCGTTGGGCGCGTTCTTGGGCACGTCGCGGTCGGTCATGTGTAAGGTTGCCGGGATGCCTACCACAGGGCCCACGTCAGTGAGCATCGTGCGCGCTGCCGTCAAGCTGTGGAACGGACGGCTCGGCCCCGGCCTGTTCGGGCTGGGCTGCTCGGGCGGTGCGGATTCGATCGCGCTCGCCGATGCGGCAATTGCCGAGATGGGGGCGCACAACGTCGTCGTGATTCACATCGATCACGGACTGAGTCCCGGCAGTGCGAAGGTCGCCGACGAGGTCGCCGCATGGGCTCGGGAGCAGGGCGCTGGCGCGATCATCCGGAGGGTCGAGGTCGAGCCCAGCCGCCGCGCGAGCTCGCCCGAGGCTCGCGCCCGCGATGCGCGCCGCACCAGCTCGCCCGAAGCGGACGCACGCGATGCACGCCGCACGAGCTCGCTCGAAGCGGACGCCCGCGATGCACGCCGCACGAGCTCGCTCGAAGCTCGCGCCCGCGATGCACGCCGCACGAGCTCGCTCGAAGCTCGCGCCCGCGATGCACGCCGCACGAGCTCGCTCGAAGCTCGCGCACGCGATGCCCGCTATCGCGCGTTCGCCGAGCTGCTCGACGAACTGGGCCTGTCGTGGATCCTGCTCGCGCACACCGCACGCGATCAGGCGGAGACCGTGCTCATGCGGATCGTTCGCGGCACCGGCCCCGCCGGCCTCGCCGGCATCCCGACTGTCCGGCCGGGCTTCGTGCGGCCGCTGCTCGAGATCCCGCGCGAGACGATCGACGCGTACGTCGCCGAGCGAGGCCTGCCGACCTGGCACGATCCGATGAACGACGACGAGTCGATCGCGCGCGTCCGGTTCCGCAAGACGATCCTGCCCGCGCTGCGCGCCGAGAATCCCGCGCTCGATGCCGCGCTGGTCCGCCTCGCCGCGAGCGCACGCGAGTGGATGTCTGCGATCGACGATCTCGCCGACCCCTACGCGCAGTTTCCGATCGACTGCACGTCGCTCGTGCTCGTCGACTCGGCGGTTCGCAAGCGTGCCTTCGCACTCGCGCTCGAGTCTGCCGGCCTCGGCTATGACGCGATCCACCTCGAGCAGATCGATGCCCTCGTTTGCCGCGAGCCGTCCGGCGAGGTCGGGGTAGACGTCCCAGGTGGTCGCGTTGTCCGCTCGTACAACACGCTCGACGTCGTCCGCCCGGACAACCGAGGCACGGACAACCGAGGCACGGACAACCGAGGCACGGACAACCGAGGCACGGACAACCGAGGCACGGACAGTTCGGACGAGCGGCCGGTCGACGTGCGGACGTCGGACGAATTTGAAGTTCGAATCTGGAAAGCCGGAGATCGGATGAAGCC
>JABFXX010000076.1 GCA_013368795.1 Kofleriaceae bacterium | reverse complement strand
GTACTAAGCTGCGCGCGTGGAGCTCGCCATCCTGCTCGCGATCACCGCCACGGTGGTCGGGCTCGCAGGTCGCTTGCCCGAGCGCAGCCGCGTGAAGCGCGAGCTCGGGACCGCGAAGATCCAGCGCATCGACCAGCTCCGCGATGGCACGAAGGTCGCGATCCGCGGCGAGGTCGCGCTCGCGCAATCCGGCGACGAGCTGGTCGCGCCGCTGACGGGGCGCTGGTGCGTATACTGGCTCGTCACATTCGACGAGGTGGGCGTCGGCGGCGACTATGTCGAGATCGGCCGCGCCGAGCAGGGCACGCCGTTCCTGCTTCGCGGAGAGAACGCGGTCGCGCGCGTCGTCCCCGACAATCCGCGTGTCGCGGTGCCGGGCACGGCTCAGATGCAGCCGATCACGGCACTGCGCGGACAGCCCTTCAACGCGATGACCCGACTCGCGAAGACTGCGTGCAAGCGCAAGCCGAACTATCGGACCTCGTGGCTGCGTGCGACCGAGTACATCGTGTCGGCCGGCATGCCCGTCACCGTCGTCGGCTGGTGCACGTACGAGCCAGATCCCGACGCCGCCGCCGACGTGTCGGGGTATCGATCGGACTCGCCGACGCGGCCCGTCATCTCAGGCTCGCGTAGCGCCCGGCTGCTGATCGGCTGAGATCCCGTACAGTCAAACATGGCCAGGTCTGCCTGGGCACGACGCATCTTTCTCGGCGCCGCGTTCGCGATCGGTGTGATCGCGTTCATCGTGCTCCTGGATCGTCTGGGCCGCGAAGGCATCGAGCGCGTCGTGACCGGCACCGGGATCTACTTCGCGGTGCTCGCGGTCATCGACGTCGCCTCGGTCATGTGCGACGCGGCGGCGATTCACTCGTTCGCACGACCGCAGCGCGTTCCGTACCGGCGCGTGTTCGTCGCGCAGATGAGCGGGCTCGCGATCAATCGGCTCACGCCGGGCAACTCGATCGGCGAGCCCGTGAAGGTGACGATGCTCGTCGAGCACGTGCCCGTACCGACGGCGGTGTCGTCGATCATCATGTTCAACCTGGGCACGTACACGGTTGCCATCGCGACGATCGTGCTCGGCGTGCCGCTGGCGCTCCTCCTGATCGACGTGCCGGGGCAGACGCAGATCGTGCTGTGGATCCTGACCGCAGGCCTTGTCGCGGTGATCGTCGTGCTCGGCTGGCTGGCCCACCGCGGTGCGCTCGGCACGCTGGTCGACCTGTTGCGCCAGCTGCGCCTGGTGTCGGCGGCGCGCGCCGATGGTTGGCGCATCAAGGTCGCCGATATCGACGCGCAGGTCCGCCGCATCGGTGCGCGGGGCGTGACGTTCGTCGTGCTGTCGCGCGTGCTCAACTCGATCGGCACTGTCATCGCGATGTTCGCCGCCGGCGTGCCGCTCACCGCGCCGCTCGTGATCGCGCAGCTCTCGATCGGGATCCTGATCACGTGGGTCTCCAACGTGATCCCACTCGGCATCGGCATCGCCGACGGGACGAACTACGCGCTGTTCGGCGTGCTCGGCTCGACCGGCACGACCGGGCTCGTCTTCACGATGCTCAATCGCGTGCGCACCGTGCTGCTCGCGTGCATCGGCCTCGCGATCATGCTCGTCGCGAACCTGCTCGGCGTCAGAGCACGAAGCCCGAGACCGGACAGAACCGGCCGAGCGCGACCTCCGTGTCGGTGATCGCCGCCGGCGCGAGATAGACCTCGTCGATCGTGCCGCTGTAGCTGCCGCCGAGGCGGATCGAATCGAGCGACGGCGGCGCCGAGAGCGAGACGTCGGTGTTCTCGGTGCGCTTGCCATCGACCCACAGCCGCAGCGATTGCGACGACAGCGAGACGAGCACGTGGTGCAGCGCACCCGCGGCCACGTCGGCCGACGCGACGTTGTAGATGACGCCGCCGGTATCGACGACCGATGCGACGAACCGGACCATGCTGCCGCTCGCCGGCGACACGCGGATGAACATGCGGCTGTCGCCCGACGCGAGGATGTCGCGCGTGCCCGCGAGCGCGGCCGGCGACGCCCACAGCTCGGCGGTGAGGTCCGCCGAGGCGCTCGCGGCCAGCGGCCACGACACGATGTCGCCTTCCGATGCCGTGAACGCGAGGCCGGTCCCGAACCGCGCCGACGTCGACACCGGATCGTTTGCTTCGACCGCGTTCGACGTGCCGAGCACCGCGCCAGCGCCGCCGGTCGCGTTCTCGAGCTCCTGCGTCGTGTCGTCGAGGTGGAGGACGCCGAGCGCGCCGCTCGGGTCGGGCGCCGCGCACGCGATCGTGAAGCTGCGCGTCAGCGTCGAGCTGTTGCCCGCCGCGTCGGTGCCGCGCACGTCGAAGTAGCCGGCCCCGGCGGTCTCGTTGTAGCCGAACGGGCTATCGCACGGCATCCACGGCGCCGAGCTGCTCATGCGGCACTCGATCGTCGTCGCGGCGTCGACCGTCCACATGAATACGACGCGGGGGCCGACCGTGGTGCCGTTCATCGGACCGGAGACCATCATCAGATCGGGAGGGATCGTATCGACGGTCCAGTTCGCGGTCGCCGGGCTCGCATCGGCGTGGCCGACGAGGTCGGTCGCGCGCACGGCGAACGTGTGGTTGCCCTGCGAAAGGCCGGTGAAGTTCGCCGGCGACGTGCAGTCGGTGAACGGCGCATCGTCGAGGCTGCACGTGAACGTGCTGTCCTCGTTCGCGGTGAACGTGAAGCTCGCGCTCGCGAGGGCGACGGCGCCGCTCGGGCCGGCGCTGATCGTCGTCTCGGGCGGCGTCAGGTCGACGATCCACGTGCGCGTCGCCGGCGTCGGATCGACGTTGCCCACGCCGTCGGTGACGCGGACCGCGAACGTGTGCGTCGCCATCGGCAGGTTCGTGTAGGTCATCGGCGACGTGCAGGGGCTGAATGCCGCGTTGTCGAGCGAGCACTGGAACGTCGCGCCGGGACCTGCGTCGGGAGACATGAACTCGAACGTCGCGTTGCCGTCGGGCGCAGAGCCGACCGGACCGTCGGTCAGCGTCGTATCCGGCGTGCTCGTGTCGACCGCCCACGTATGGACCGCGGGTGACCCGTCGACATTGCCGGCGCGGTCCTTCGCGCGAACCGAGAACGCATGCGCGCCATCGGAGATCGGACCGAGCGAATCACCCGACTTGCACGCCGCGAACGCACCGTTGTCGAGCGAGCACTCGAACGTGATGTTCATCTCGTTCGACTTGAACTCGAACGTCACCATCGTGCTGTTGTCGGCGAGCGGTGGCGCGCTGAGGAGCATCGTGTCGGGCGCGACCGTATCGATCGTCCAGAGGTGCTCGGCAGGCGTCGCGTCCTCGGTGCCCGCACCGTCGGTCGCGCGGACCGAGAAGCTGTGCGTGCCGTCGTCCAGGTTCTGCGAGAACGGCGACGTGCACATCTCGGCGGGCTCGCCATCGACGCTGCACTCGAACTTCGCCGATGCGACGTTCGCCTTGAACTCGAAGCTCGCGACGCGTTCGTTCGAGAACTCGCCGGGCGCGTTCGTGATCTCGGTCTCGAGAGGTCCGGAGATGCCGCCGCTGTCGCCCGTGCCCCCGTCGCCACCGAGCGGAGACGTGTCGGGCACGCTGCACGCGGCGAGCGCGAGGCCAAATAGAAGCTGCGTACGCATGATCTAGAACCTCCGGGAGACCGTCGCGCCGACGTGATCGGCTCCGAGCGAGGGAGCGACGATCGTCTCGGCGTCGGGCTTACCGACGAACCACAGGACGGTCGCGGTGACGACGGCGGCGCCGCCCGCGACGAACAGGATGTTGGCGCGCTTCGCATCGGTCTGCGCGTCGTCGTTGAGCTTCAGCGCACCGGCGTCGCCGCAGATCGCGTCCGGGCAGATCATGTTCGCCTCGTTCTCGCGATCCTGCGAGCGCTGGCCGAAGTACGCGCCGACGCCGACCGCACCGAGACCCGCGATTCCGAGCGCCATCGCGACGCCACGCGTCGGGCCCCACGTGTGCGTGACGACCGTCGTCCGCTGCGTTACCGGCGGGGGCGTCACGACGACCGCTGGTTCTGCGGCCGGTGGCGGCGTCTCGACGGCAACCGGTTCGCGCTCGAGCGTCGGCACGACGACCCAGCGCTTGCCTCCTTTGCCGACGGAGACCTCGGACTTCCACGGCTTGGCGCCGGGCGCCTCGGCCGCGATCGTGTGCGGGCCCGGATCGACGACGACCGCGGTTCCCCACACGGCGGGATCGAGCTCTTCGCCGTCGCGCTTGATGACGAGACCGTCGGCCTTGCTCTTCGCACCGACCTGGATCGTGATCGTCGCGAGGCTGCCTTCCAGCTTCTCGGCGCGTCGCGCGGCTTCCGCCTGACGCTTCTTGTCGCCGCCTGCGCGCTTGGCCATCGCCTCGGCCTTGCGGAACGCGGCCCACGCGGTCGCGGTGCGACCCTGCTTTTCGCGGCAGTCGCCGAGATTGAGCAGCGTGCCGACGCTGCTCTCGATCTTCTCGCTCGCCTCGAGCTTGTCGCATCCCGCGTCGAGCTTGCCGGCCTTGATCAACGTGCGGCCTTCGCGAAACAGCGCTTCGGCGCCGGCTGACTGAGCGTGTGCGATCGAGGGGAGTGTGAGAGAGGCGGTGACTGCGACGACTACTACTCGGCTAACGGGTGTCATAGAGGTCCTCGCCCGGAGTCTCGTGATCTCGCTTGAGCGTTCGCGGTTGCGGGCGCTTCATCACGTGCGGCCTCGGCGGCCGCTTGACCTTCTCCGGCTTCTTCGCAGTCTCTTTCACGATCGGTGCCGGAGCTGGCTCCTCGATCACCGGCTCTTCGATGGGCTCGAGCGGCACGGGCGGCACGGTCTCGCGCACGGTGTGCCGTTCTTGCAGCGAAAGCTCCTCGGGCGAGGTCGCCGCGGGCGCGGTCGGCGCGGGCACGGTCGCCGCCGACGCGTTCTCGGCCGACAGTGCGAGGCTCGTCACGAACAGGCCGCCGGCGACCCCGGCGAGGAGCGCGCCGGCGAGCGCGATCCGCTTGCCGAAGCCCATCTTCGGCACGTCGTAGCGATCCGAGATCGGCGGCACCGACATCGAGTCGATGAACCACGACTTCGACTCCGGCGACCGCGGCGGTGGCGTCACGTCGAAGGTCGCGAGGCGATTGCCCAGATTGACGTCGTACTTGGACTGGAAGCCCTCGCCAAGCGGCAGCCGCGCGACGCCGGGGGCCGCGGTCACGCTGCCCGAGTCACTGATCTCGGCGAGCGCGCGCTCGATCGCGGCCTGGAGCTCGGCCATCGACTGGAACCGATCCTCCGGCGCCTTCGCGAGGCAGCGCATCACGATCGCGTCGACGTGCGGGTGCAGATCGGGCACGAGCGTACTCGGCGGCTCCGGCTCCTCGCGCAGGTGCGCGGCGATGAACTCGGCAACGCTGTCGCATTCGAACGGCGGCCGACCGGTGAGCATGTGAAAGAGCGCGCAGCCGACCGAGTAGATGTCGGTGCGGTGATCGACCTCGCCCGCGCTCTTGCACTGCTCGGGCGACATGTACACGGGCGTGCCGAGCATCGTGCCGGTCTGCGTCGTGTGCGCGTCCTCGTCGGTGCCGCCGAGCTTGGCGACGCCGAAGTCGAGGATCTTCGTGCGCTCACCGCTCTGCGCCTCGTTATCGCGGATCACGTAGACGTTACCGGGCTTGAGGTCGCGATGGATGATGCCGCGTTCGTGCGCGGCCTCGAGCGACGACGTGATCTGCCGCGTGATGCGCAGCGCGTCGATCGTCGGCAGCTTGCCGAGGCGCTCGATCCGCGTCGACAGCGGCTCGCCCTCGAGCAACTCCATCACGATGTACGCGGTGCCATCGACGTGGTAGCCGAAGTCGAAGATCTGGACGACGCCGGGATCGGAGATCACCGAGATCGCGCGCGCCTCGTTGAAGAAGCGATCGACGATCTCGCGATGACTCGATAGCGACGGCAATAGCGTTTTGATCGCAGCGCGCTTGCCGAGCAGGATGTGCTCGCCCTCGTAGACGGTGCCCATCCCGCCTGCGCCGAGCGTGCGTAGGATCTTGTACTGACCGATGTGGCTTTCGACATTGGCAGCGGGTCTGGTCACGGCTGATCTATATGTAGCTCTACGTCGGAAATTGCCTAATGAGTTCAGATGGTTGAGTCATATCGGCTCGGTGTGCTCCCTCGCCCGTGGCACAGGCGTCCAGCGCGTACGTAAAGCGCCGGAATCCGGGCCACCTGTATGCTGAGCGCCGATGTCACTTCCGCTGCTCGCCGCCACCGTGCTCGCAGTGCTCGTACTCGGCTATCGGTTCTACGGCCGCCTCGTGGCGCAGCAGTTCGCGCTCGCCGGCACGGAAGACACACCCGCGCATCGCCACAACGACGGTGTCGACTTCGTGCCGACGAAGCCGTTCTATCTGTTCGGTCAGCACTTCAGCGCGATCGCAGCGGCGGGACCGATCGTCGGTCCGATCCTCGCGTGTCAGCAGTTCGGCTGGTTGCCGGCGATCCTGTGGATCACGATCGGCGTCGTCTTCATCGGCGCGGTGCACGACTTCGTCACGCTCGTCGCGTCGGTGCGCCACGACGCGCGCTCGATCGCCGAGGTCGTCAAGCACGCGCTCGGTCAGAAGGCGTGGCTCGCCATCCTGACGTTCATCTGGCTCGCGCTCGTCTACGTGATCGTCGCGTTCGTCGACGTCACCGCGAGCACGTTCGTCACCGGCGACGCCGACGCAGCGGGCCTGACGTTCCGCTTCAATCAGGGCGGCGCGGTCGCGCTGTCGAGCACGCTCTATCTCGGGCTCGCGGTCGTGATGGGCCTCGTCCAGCGCTACTCGCCGAAGGCACCGCTCTGGCTCATCAGCCTGATCTTTGTCCCGGCGACGTTCGCCGTCGTGTGGCTCGGCACGCAGTACTCGACGGTGCTGATCCTGTCGTGGCGGACGTGGGTGATCCTGATCCTCGGCTACTGCTTCATCGCGTCGATGGTGCCGATGTGGATCCTGCTGCAGCCGCGCGGCTACCTCGGCGGGTTCATCCTGTACGCGGCGCTCGCGGTCGGCACGCTCGGCATCTTCTTCGGCGGCTTCGAGATCGCGCAGCCCGCGTTCAAGGGGTTCGACGTCGGCGGTCCGACGGGCCTGTTGTTCCCGTTCCTGTTCGTGACGATCGCGTGCGGCGCCTGCTCGGGCTTCCATGGCCTCGTCTGCTCGGGCACGACCTCGAAGCAGATCGATCGCGAGACGCACTGTCATCCGATCGGCTACGGCGCGATGCTGCTCGAGGCGTTCGTCGCGGTGATCGCGCTCGCGACCGTGATGATCGTCGCGCCGGGCAAGGCGATGGGACCGAACGCGATCTACGCGGGCGGCCTCGGCGCGTTCCTCCACTCGCTGTTCGGCGTCGATCCGCTCGTCGCGACGACGTTCGGCGCGATGGCGCTGTCGACGTTCATCTTCGACACGCTCGACTCCGCGACGCGCCTGGGCCGCTACATCCTCCAGGAGCTGTTCGGCAAGAGCGACCGCGCGTCGGGCTATGCGGCGACCGCGGTGACAGTCGGCGTCCCGCTGGCATTCCTGCTCGCGGCGCAGCAGGGCAGCTATCGGCTGTTCTGGACGCTGTTCGGCACGTCGAACCAGCTGCTCGCGGCGCTGTCGCTGCTCGCGATCACGGTGTGGCTACGCCGCCTCGGCAAGCCGATCTGGTTCACGCTCGCGCCGATGGTGCTCGTGTTCGCCGTCACCCTCGTGTCGCTCGTCCTGCAGGTGCAGCAGGTCGCGAGCGCGACGGTCGGCAGCGCGGCGTGGCTCAACGGCCTCGTCTCGCTGATCCTGCTCGGCCTCGCGATGATCCTCGTCGTCTACGCGGCGCGCGCGTGGAAGGCGGGACCGTCGCCGGCAACCGCACTCTAGCGGGTCGCCGCGTCGACGTCGTCTTCGAGCTGGTCGAGGTCGCGCGTCACGCCGGCCTGGAACTCGTCCCAGCCGGTCTTCGCCTGGTAACCGATGGTGTCGAGCTTCTTCGCGAGCGCGTCGCGCTGCGCGCGCAGCTTCGCGGCGGTCTCCTGCGTCGCGCGATCCGCGCTCGTCGCGAGTCCCGCGATGTCCGCATCGATCTTGTTCAAGCGCTCGCGCATCGCCGTCTCGTAGCTCGAGCGGACGTTCGCGAACTCGTGCTCGCTATCCGTCCTAGGAGAGGACGATTCGACCGGCTTGCGGACCTCGACACTTTCGGTCGGCGAGCGTTCTGTATCGCGGCATGCGGAGCCGCTTGCGAGAATGGCTGCGAGCACGATCCAGAGCTTGCTCATGGTCTTCCTCCGACGAGAAACGCTGCATGGGCAGTACCGTGTTCTACGTATTCGGGAGCTTTCTCAAGGCTGACTGTCCGGAAGCCGGACCACTGTTCTGGATCAGAGAAACGATTTCCGTAAGACCTACATCGCGCTCGGTCGTGAGCGGCCCCTAGCATGCGCGGCCATGAACCAACGCGCGTTTAATCGCGCTGCGGTTGCGGGTGGCACGATCGCATCGATCGTGTTTGCCCTCGGCTGCGGCACTTCCAACCCGGGTGGTCAGGACGATGGCAGTGGTGGTAACGGCGGTCCCGACTATTCCTCCGACGGCGGACAGAATCCCTCGCCGGAGATGCCTTCGCAGTTCACGGTCACCCTCGTCCCCGACGGTGTCACCGGCGCACAGCGAGTAAACTTCGCTGTCCCATTCGCGCGCGGCGAGATGACCGATGCGAAGATGATCAAGGTCTCCGCCGGTGGCGAAGAACTTCCCGCGGCGCGTCGCGTGCTCGCGAAGTACGCCGACGGCAGCGCCCGCAGCATCCAGCTGCAGGTCGATGTCGATGTCAGCGCGACGACCTCGCTCTCGCTCGACATCGGCGTCGAAGGCGCGACCGGATCCGACATGGCCGACGTCGCATCGACGCTCGCCGGTACCGGCACGAACGTGCACCCGAAGGTCTGGGTGCAGCTGCCGCAGTCGGTGCTGCTCGCGAGCGGCCTCTTGGGACCGATGGTCGCCCAGCAGGAGCTCGCGGGCACGCCGCTCGACGCGTGGTCGACGGTCTGCGACTACGAGCGGTGGGACACGGACAACTTCCTCATCAAGTGGCAGGCGAGCCGTGACGTGTGGCTCTACGACCGCGTCACCGCGATGTATCGCGGCTATGCGTTCACCGGCGAGATGTCGCCGCTGCGCTCGGCGTATCGCGAGGCCGACATCTACCGGGCCGGCATGACGATCTCGAACGGCGTCGCGACGAACATCGCCGTGCCGACCGCGCAGACCGATCTCAAGTACTACTACTCGCAGGGCATGGCGCTGCACTACCTGCTCACCGGCGACGATCGCTATCGCGAGGCCGCCGAGGCGGTGTCGGCGCGGATCGCCACGATGTTCAACCCGGTGTACGACGGCGGCGATCGGTTCTGGACCGAGCGCCACGCCGGCTTCACGCTGCTCGCGCACGAGTGGGCGCTCGCGGTCACCGACGACAAGGCGGACACGATCGCGGCGCGCTCGGAGGCCGCGGTCACCGCGTACCTCGACGGCCAGATGCGCTACCCGGTCGGCTACTCCGATCAGAACGCGCGTTGCTTCGCGCACAGCGCGACCGCGCACGGCGAGGTCTTTGGCTACAACGGCTGCAGCCCGTGGATGAGCGCGATCCTCGCCGACGGCCTCGACGAGTACGCGCGCCGGGTCGGTGGCATGCGCGCCGAGCAGGTCGGCCAGGCGCTCGTGCGTCTCGGCCGGATCATCGCGCGCGACGGCCGCGACTCGACCGGCAGGCCGTATTACTGGATGGGCGTCGGTACGACGCAGGACGAGATCGACGACTACGACGAGCACTGGGGCGAGTCGGCGTACGTCGTCGCGATGGCGTGGGCCTACGGCGGCCGCACCGACGCGGCGCTGCGCACCGCGGCCGACGAGCTCGTCGAGGGCCTCAAGACCGACGGTGTCGCCGGTCAGACGCGCAGCTTCAACTGGCAGTGCCGCAGCGCCGTGATGACGCCGGCATTCTTGAAGTAGCTAGTGGCGGTCGTGGCCGCGGTGCTTGCCGTTGTCTTTGTGCTTCTTCGGCTTGTGCTTCTCACCACGTACCGGCTCGCTCCGGTACGTGGTGCGGCGCGGAGGTCCAGTGCGCACGATGCAAGCCGTCGCCACCAACGCCACCAGTGCAATCGCGATGATCAACGAGGCGTTTTTGCGAATCACCGTCTGCAAACATATCGGACCGGTGCCTTCGATACAATGACCCGGTGATCGACCCGCAGGTGCTTCGCCGCCGGTTGCTGGCCGCGATCTCCGTCACATCGGTGCTCGGTCTCGCGATCGAGATCCTGCATGCAGAAGCGCCGGGCACCGTCGTCGATGCGCTGACCCCGGTGCTGTCCCTGTCGTACGAGGGGAACGTGCCGACGTGGTTCTCCTCGGCGCTGCTGCTGTCGTGTGCGCTCGCGGCCGGCTCGATCGCCGCCGCGCGGCCGCCGATGCACCGCCACTGGTGGGGCATGGCGCTCGTCGCCGGCTACATGTCGCTCGACGAGACCGCGGAGCTGCACGAGCACCTCGGCGGTCACCTCCACACGTCGGGCGTCCTCTACTTCGACTGGGTGATTCCCGCCGCGGCGATCGTCGCCGTGATCGGCGCGCTCTATCTGCCGTTCGTGCGTGCGCTCGCCGAGGTCACGCGGCGCCGGCTCGTGATCGCCGCCGCGATCTACATCGGCGGTGCGCTCGTCATGGAGCTACCGCTCGGCGCATGGACCGACGCGCATGGCGCCGAGACGCTCGGCTACGGGCTCATCGACTGGGTCGAAGAGACGATGGAGATGGTCGGCGCCGCGCTCGCGCTCGTCGCACTCGTCGCGCACCCAAAGGAGCCGCGATGAAGCCGCGCAAGCCGTACATCGTCGACTTCACGTACGACTGGCTGTTCTTCCTCGCGCCACCGATGCTGGCACTCGCGCTCGGCATCCTCGTCTCCGATAGCTCGCTCGCGACCGACGAGTGGCAGCTCGGCATGGAGACCGACACGCTCGTCGGCTTCTTCAGCGGCACGATGATTCACGCGCACCTCGTCGCGGTCGTGTTCCGCAGCCACGCGAACCCGCAGATCCGCGGGCTGTATCCGATCCGGTTCTTCGTCGTCCCCATCGTGCTGTGGCTCGCGATCGTCGCATCGCCATGGGTCGCAGTCGCGAGCACCGTCGTCGCGACGTTCTGGGACGTCTGGCACTCGGGCGCGCAGACGTTCGGGTTCGCGCGCATCTACGAGCGCAACCACGGAACGCCACCGGAGCTCGGCCGCCGGCTCGACTTCTGGCTCCAGCAGCTGCTCTACGCCGGGCCGATCCTCGCCGGCGCGACGCTGATGGATCACTTCGACTCGTTCTCGAGCTTCGCGGACGTCGGCGACGCGGTGTTCTCGTCGGTGCCGGCGCGCGTCGACGGCGTCCACCGCTACCTGACGTATGGCGTGCTCGCGGTCGGCTCGGTGCTGATCGCGGCGTACGTGATCGTCTACTGGCGGCTCGCGAGGCGAGGGCAGTGGTCGCCGCCGTGGCTCAAGATCTGGCTCGTCTGCTCGACGGGGTTCGTGTCGATCTACACGTGGGGCTTCAACTCGTGGGGCCAGGCGTTCTTGATCATGAACCTGTTCCACGCGGTGCAGTACCTCGCGCTCGTGTGGGCGATGGAGGGCAAGCGGATCGCCGCGCTGTTCGGCCTCGGTCGCGTGCCGCGCGTCGCGCTCGGTGTCTACCTCGGCAGCTGCATCGCCTACGGGTTCGGCGTTCAGGCGCTGAGCTCGGATCTGACGACGCTATGGGCGATCACGATCGTCGTGTCGCTCATGCACTTCTGGTACGACGCGTTCGTGTGGTCCGTCCGCCGCGCGCAGGTCTAGTCGCCGCGCGACGCCGGTGTAGCCGATCGCCGTCGACGGCGTGAACGTGAACGCGAAGTCGTCGCCGACGCGGCCGGTCAGCAGCATGCGCCACAGCGGCCAGCGAAAGCGCGGCCGCGAACCGTGCAGCTCGACGATCTCGAGGCCGTGGGCGCGACACATCGCATCGACCTCGGCGGGCGAACGGAACAGGTCGATCACGTGCAGGTCATCGGGCGTGTTCTTCACGAACCACGACACGCCCTTGATCACGATGAGGTTCGCGAGCCACGTCCGGTTGAACGTGTGGAAGAAGAACAGCCCGCCGGGCGCGAGCACGCGGCCCGCTTCGGCGACGAGTCGCGAGGGATCCGGGACGTGCTCGATCAGATCCATCGCGCAGACGACGTCGAAGCTCGCGTCGGGATACGGCAGCGCGCACGCGTCGCCGAGCTCGTAGGTCGCGGTGCCGGTCGCATCGTGCGCGCGCGCGACGACGAGGTTCTCGGGCGTCGTGTCGACACCGGTGACCGCGTGACCCTTCGTCGCGAGATGGTTCGCCAGAAAGCCGGCGCCGCACCCGAGATCGAGCACGCGACGAGGCTCCGCGCCGATCGTGGTCGCGATCCAGGGATTGCGCTGGCGGCTCTCCGCGCGAAGCAGCGCGATCGGCGTGTCGGTGGCGCGATACCAGCGCTCGCCGAGATCGGCGTACCACTCGTTGTTGATCGCGCGCGGCCGGCGGTCGCGGAGCACGTTCCAGTAGATCGCCTGGTACGCCATGAACGCGAGCGTCACCGCGAGCTGCCCGGCGAGGATGTCGCGCTGCCCGTTCAGCGCCAGGACCGCGAATGCCGCGAGCACGATCGGGTGCAGCGCGAACAGCACCGCGTGGAGCCAGTGCTCGCCGGCGCCGCACTCGCGCGCGTGCACGGCCTCGTCCTTCGTCACGAACAGCGTCGACGCGATCGCGAGGCCGACGTACACGGCGAGGCTTCCGCCGACGAGTAGGCACGCGAGACACAGCGCGATCGTCAGCGTGTCGAGCGGATGACCGATCCGCTCCCAGCGCGGCAACCCGCGGCGGCGATGGAAGTGCGCCTCGTCGACGAGCATCGCGAGCGCCTGGAGCGCGATCGGAACGAGACAGGCGGCGAGCATCAGCGCTTCTCGAACAGCGCGCCGCAGACGGTCAGACCTGGACCGAACGCGAGGCTGGGGATGAGGGTGCCCACCGGTACGCGAGGATCGGCGAGGAGCGCCATCCAGATGTGCGGCAGCGTCGCCGACGACATGTTGCCGTGGTCGCGCAGCACGAGCCGGCTCGCCTCGACCTGCGCCTCGGTCAGCTCGAGGACGTCGCGAACGCCGTCGATGATCTTCGGCCCGCCGGGATGAACGGCGAACACGCTGCGCTTCATCGCCGAGAGGTCGAGGCCCGCGCGGCGATACAGCTCGAGCACGAACGTCCGCAGCACGCGGCCGATCCGGTCGGGCACGTCGCGCGCGAGCGACATCTGCATGCCCTGGTCGCCGACGATCCAGCTCATCGAGGCGGCGGAGTCGGGCAGGATGCGCTCGTACGCGGTGACGAGCTCGAGCCCGGGACCCTCGTTCGACAGCGAATAGCGAATCAAGCCGTCGGCGAACAGGCTCTGCACGACGAGCTGCTCGATCCGGTGATCGGCGACATCGACGTGGAGCGAACACAGCTCGGTATGAACGATGTCGACGCGTCGCGCCCCGAGCGCCGCAAACCCTGCACCGATCCGGACCGCCGGGAGTGAGGCGTAGCAGCCCATCTGGTACGCGTGCGTCACGCGCGTCGCGCTGCCCCAGCCGAGCTTCGCGACGGTCTTCTGCGCGGCGCTCGGCGAGAGGTAACCGGTGCACGTGACATGGATCAGGTCATCGGGAGCGGCCTCGTCGGCGCTGTAGGCGCGCGCGAAGTACTCGTCGACGACCTCGCCGAACAGCTTCGTTCGGGCCGCCGTGCCGAGCCCGCCCGCGAGCTCCGCGCGGCGCGCATCGGTTAGTGAATGGCCTCTGCGCAAGATCTTCGGGGGTTGGCAGGCGGCCCGCGCAAGAATTCGCGCGAGCTTGTCGCGAAATGCTCGCTTGCCTCGCTCGTCGAGCTGCGCCCGACGCGCTTCGGCCTCCGCGTGGGCATCGGCGAGCCAATCGAGGCTGCGCTCCTGGGACATCTCGAACATGGGTCGTGTCGTGATGAAGCCACCGAGCCGCACGGCCGCGGCGTGCGTGCACGAACCGAGCCTGCGGTAAGGTCCGCGCCAATGATCACGATTCTCGGTACCGGTTTGCTCGGCTCTGGATTCGCGCGCGCGCTTCGCAAGAAGGGCGAGGACGTCCGCGTCTGGAACCGCACGGCAGCGCGTGCACGCGCTCTCGAACATGAAGGCATCTCGGTCGCGGACTCGCCGGCGGATGCGGTTCGCGGCGCGAGCCGCGTCCACATCGTCGTCAGCGACGATGCCGCGGTCGATGGCGTGCTCGCCCAGGCGGCTCCCGGTCTCGCGAAAGGCGCGCTCGTGATCGATCACTCGACGACGTCGACGGCGGGAGCGCGGACGCGAACGCGCGACTGGGAGTCGCGAGGGATCACCTATCTCCACGCGCCCGTGTTCATGGGACCGCAGAACGCGCTCGAGTCGACTGGCCTCATGATGGTCTCCGGTGATCGCGACGTCATCGCGAAGGCGACGCCGCTGCTCGCGCCGATGACCGGCAAGCTGATCGATCTCGGCGAGCGCATCGATGCCGCGGCTGGCTACAAGCTGATCGGCAACCTGCTTCTCATGGCGATCACCGCCGGGTTCACCGACATGCTCGCGCTCGCGAAGTCGATGTCGATGACCGGCGCCGACGTCGCCGCGCTGCTCGGCCACTTCAACCCGGGCGTCTCGCTGCCGGGCAGGTTCAAGCGGATGATGGACGCCGACTACGCGAACCCGTCATGGGAGCTCGCGATGGCTCGCAAGGACGCGCGGCTGATGCAGGCCGAGGCCGATCGCGCTGGCGTCGAGCTGACGATGCTGCCCGAGTTCGCGAAGCTGATGGATGCCGCGATCTCGCAGGGTGACGGCAACGCGGACTGGACGGTCGTCGCCAAGCACCTCATCTCGACGCGCTAACGCGCGACCGCGACCTCGCCGAACACCGGGAACGCGCCGATCAGATCGTCGTGCGCGGTCTGCTGCTTGCGCGCCTCGAACTGCTCGACGGTGCGCATCGTCGCCGCGACGCGCGCCTGCCAGGTCTCCGAGTCCATCGACTTCGCGCGACGCGCGCGCTGCTCCGGCGAACCCTCCTGGAGCGCGCGCTCGCACGCGGCCACGATGTCGTCATAGGTCTGGCCGATGTGGCAGAGGTGCGCGTACGGCTGCACCTCCGGCATGTCGGTCGAGACGACCGGTAGACCCGCGGACAGGTACTCGCGGAGCTTGAGCGGGTTGATGAACTTCACCTCGTTGTCGATCCGGTACGGGATCAGGCCGACGTCGAAGCCTTTGCAGTACGCGGGCAGTTCGTCGTGCTTCTTCTGGCCGAGCAGGTGGACGTTCGGCAGGCCGCGGAGCGGACCGATGTCGCACATCTCCTGGCCGATGAGTGCGATCGACCAGTCGGGCCGTGCCTTCGCGATGTGAGCCATCAGGTCGTAGTCGAGGAAGTCGCGCAGCGTGCCGAAGAAGCCGATCTTCTTGCCCGGCAGCGCCGCGAGGTCTGCCGGCACCTCGACCTGCGGATCGAGCGCGCGCTGGAACTTCTCGGCATCGACGCCGTGCGGGGCGAGGAACGTGTTGCGGCAGACCGCGCGCTTCTTCTCGGCGAGCGCGAGGCTCGTCGTGAACGTCGCGTCGACGCGCTCGAGCAGCGCGCGCTCCATCGCGATCGTGCCTTCGCGATCGAGGCCGGCGAACGTCGCCCACTCGTCGACGCAGTAGTACACGGCGAGATCCTCGCCGAGCGTGCCGACGTACGGCGCGGTGTTCGGCAGGAACGTCCACAGCTGGAACTTCTTGATGCCGAGCTGCGCGCGCAGCGCCTGGATCGTCCAGCGCAGGATCTGACGGTTCAGCTTCACCGCGACCGTGCTCTGCGGGAGCGGGAGAACGAGCGGCGTCGCGACCCACAGATCGTTCTCGACGTTGACCGCACCCTTCACGAACTCGCGCAGCTTGCGCTTGATCTTGCCCACGTCACGCGCCGACGACAGATCCGGTTTGCGCGTCGCCAGCGAGTTCAGCCACAGCACGCGGCGGGTCTTGGCGAGCTCGCGGAGCACGTGATGATTCGACGTGTGGTCCTCGTGCCAGTCCTTCGAGAAAGCGATGATCGGCGTCGGCATGTCGTCATCATGTCGACGACAAACGGGGTCGGCTACTCGGTTCCCCTAGAAGTTCAGGTGAGATCGTGCGGACCTAAACCGCACGCGCGCCACCGCTACATGTGCACAAGTAGAAACTCTGAGCGCGAGTGCGCTGACGACACAGCGTGTAAACTCGGCACATGGCCGAGCGAGATCTCGTCGGCACGCTCGTCGTCGGGCGCTACCGCGTCGTCGACCGACTCGCGAGCGGGGCGACCGCTGACGTCTACGAGGCAGAACATGTCGAGCTGGGCACGCGAGTCGCGCTCAAGGTCCTGCATGCTGAGCACGCGGACTCCGAGGTCGCGGCGAGGTTCCTGCGCGAGGGCAAGACGCTCGCAATGTTCCGCCATCGCAACATCGTCGAGCTGCTAGAGGTCGGCAGGCTCGACGACGGAACGCTGTTTCTCGCGACCGAGCTCGTGCGAGGGCTCGCGCTGCGCACGCTCATGAGCGGAGGCCCGGTCGAGCCACGTCGGGCGCTCGGCATCACGCGTCAGGTGCTCGATGCACTTGGCCAGGCGCACGCGATGGGCGTGATCCATCGCGACATCCGACCGGAGAACATCCTGATCGCGAACGACGGCGGCCAGGACCTCGTCAAGATGCTCGACTTCGGCGTCGCGAAGCTCGTCGCCGATACGCAGACGGTGCTCGGCGAAGCGAAGCTTACACAGGCCGGAATGACCGCATTCGGCGATCCCCGCTACATCGCGCCCGAGTGCGTGGTCGGTGGGACGGTCGATGCCCGCGCGGATCTCTACTCGATGGGGGCCGTGCTCTACGAGCTGCTCGCCGGTCAGCCGCCGTTCGCCGACGCGGATCCGAGCACGCTGATGCGGCTGCACACGTACGCCGCGGCACCGCGCCTGGACCAGCGAGGCACCGGCCGCACGTTCACGCCGCAGATCGAGCATGTCGTCGGCGAGGCGCTCGCGAAGAAGCCCGACCTGCGGTTCGCGTCGGCGACGGAGATGGCGACCGCCGTCGATGCCGCGATCCACTCGCTGCCGGTCGCCACGCCGGCGCCGGAGCCGCTCTCGCGGCCACCCGACGACAGCTTCCACCTGCACGTGCAGGATCTGCTGCAGCGTCCGCCACCGCCGACCGAGCACAGCCAGCCGCTCGCCGCGCCGGGGCACGCGCCACTGCCCCAGAAGCCAACGGCGGTACACCGCCTCCTCGAGCTCGCGCGCCAGCACCGCATGATCGTCGCAGCGGTGGGCGGCACGCTCGTGCTCGTCCTCGTGGTCATCATCGCGGTCGCGTCGGGTGGCTCGTCCTCGGACGCGAAGGCGACGTCGCCCGATCTCGTGAAGCGTGCGACCGCGCTCGTCAACGCGGGCACGCCGAAGGAGGCGATCGACCTGCTCGAGACCGAGCTCGCCGAGCCGGCGAAGCCCGGAGATGCGTCGGCGTACCTGCTGCTCGGCCACGCGCGCTTTGCCGCGGGGCGCCGCCTCGACGCGCTCGCCGCCTACGAACGTGCGATCGTGCTCGCGCCGAAGCTGGCCGAGGACGCACAGCTGCGCGCGAACGCGACCGCGATCGTCGACGGCAAGGATGCGGTCGACGCGGTCGTCGCACTCGAGATTCTCGCGACGCGCGTGAAGCCTCGCGCCGATGACCTCGTGCTGACCGTCGCGGCGACCGCCAAGCTCCCCGACGTGCGCAGGCGCGCGCAGGCGATCGCCGAGCGCGAAGGCCTCGCCGCGCGGCTCGATCGCGTCGCCTCGCTGTCGCTCGATCTCGCGCAGGCGACGACGTGCGAGGACCGCCGCACGGTGATCGGCAAGCTGCGCGCGACTGCAGACAAGCGCGCGGTCGCACCACTCAAGCGCGCCAAGGTGTACAAGTGTGTCGAGCGCGAGGCAGCGGACGCGATCGCCGAGCTCGAAACGAAGTAGTCGTCATGGCCGAAGATGCAATCCGGACGCGCGTGCTCGCGCTGCTCGCGCGTCACGGCTGGAACTCGACGTCGTTCCAGATCCTCGAGCCCGGATTCCGCTACTGGTTCGACGGCGACGACGCGTGCGTCGGCTACGTCGACACCGGCTCGGCGTGGGTCGCCGCGGGGCCGCCGATCGCGCCATCCGAGAGACTCGGCGACGTGGTCGAGCGCTTCACCGCGGCGGCGCGCGAGCACGGTCGGCGCGTGTGCTGCTTCGGCACCGAGACGCGGTTCGCCGAGACGACGCGCTGGCCATCGCTGCCGATCGGCGAGCAGCCGACCTGGGCGCCCGAGGAGTGGGCCGACATCAAGAAGGCGAGCAAGAGCCTGCGCGAGCAGCTCAGGCGTGCGCGCGCGAAGGGCGTCGTCGTCGACGAGGTCACGCCGGCCGAGCTCGCCGCGGGTCACCCGACGCGCACGCAGCTCGAGACGCTGATCTCGCGCTGGCTCGCGTCACGCGCGATCGCCCCGATGGGCTTCCTCGTCCAGGTCGATCCGTTCACGTTCCCCGAGGAGCGCCGCTACTTCGTCGCGCGCAAGGACGACAAGATCCTCGGCTTCCTCGGCATCATCCCGATCTACGCGCGCGGCGGCTGGTTCTTCGAGGACTTCCTCCGCGACCCGGATGCGCCGAACGGCACCGTCGAGCTGCTCGTCGACGCCGGGATGCGCGCCGCGGTCGAGTCGAAGATCGCGCTCGTCACGCTCGGCCTCGTGCCGCTCTCGGGAGATGTCTCGCCGTGGCTGCGCGTCGCGCGCAAGGCCGGCCGGCCGCTCTACGACTTCGACGGCCTGCGCACGTTCAAGGCGAAGCTCAAGCCGCGCGCGTGGGATCCGATCTTCCTCGCGTACCCGCCGGGGCGCAGCAGCGTCGTCGCGATCGTCGACACGCTGACCGCGTTCGCCCGAGGAGGACTCTTGAGGTTCGGCCTCGAGACCGTGCTGCGCGGCCCGGCGATCGTCGTGCGCGTGCTCGCGGTGCTGCTCGTCCTGTGGACGGTGATGCTCGCGCTGCCGGTCACGACCCCATGGTTTCCCTCGTCGATGTGGCAGTGGAGCTGGGTCGGGTTCGATATCGCGCTGTTCGTCGCGCTGTTCCAGCTTGCGCGGCGCTGGGACACGCGGCTCGCGACCGTCGTCGCAGCGGCGGTCTCCGCCGATGCTGTCCTCACCCTCGGCGAGGCGATCATCTACAACGGTCCGAGAATCAGGGGCGTGCCGGATGTTGCCGTCCTCGTGATCGCGGTCCTCGCCCCGACTCTCGCGTCGATCGTGCTGTGGAATGCACGGGCTCGCGCTACAACTGCGGCACGGCCACCATGACCCTCAAGGAGCGCCTGGCGAAGCAGTTCGCCGACTACCCTCGGATCGCGATCATCACCTACCTCGTGATGTCGCTCGCGACGATCGTCGGGTTCTCGATTGCGATCGGCCTGGGCGTCGGTCCCACGTCGGCATCGGGAACGCTCGGCGTCATCGGTGCGGGCTGGCTCGCCGCGAAGGCGACGATGCCGCTGCGGATCCTCGCGACGCTCGCGCTGACGCCGCTCATCGCGGCGCTCGTGAAACGAATCTCTCGTCGCCGCGTCCCCTCGGAGGACGAGGCCTCTGACGTCGAAGCGCCGGATCAGGCGTAGGCCGGCAGGTACGCGTCCGGCTCTTCGCCGGCCCGGCCCGCGACCACGGACAGGGCGGGGTACGACTCGGTCAAGAACTTCGCGAGCTCGCGGTTCTTCGCGAACCGGCCGGCGAGGATGACCGTCGAGATGAGCTCGCGGTCGTGCTCGAGGAGCGAGATGACCTCGAGCGGCGTCCCGACGAATATCGTGTCGGGCCGCTCCCGTGCGGGACGGCTGGGTGACACGACCAGGACGCGCGTGCGATTCGATCGGCAGTGGGTCATCGTTCGGCGCCCCCTCTGGCGCAGTGAGCTTGGCGTGCAGATCCGAGACCACGCGGGCTCCTCCCGATGTCCTCGTAGGGGAGATCGCAGAGCGAAGGGCCAGTACGTGCTTCGTTACGTCAAGAGGGCTGCGCGGGCTGAGTTAGATCGTGCTCGCGCGCGCGGTGAGCGCATGCGCCTCGTGCACTCTTTGCTTTGGGGTGCAACGATTTGCTGCACGTCGCATCTAGGTCTCGTCGGGGCTGGTCGAGTAACGTCGTCGGTAGGGTGAAGTTTTGCCTGCTTCAGAGGGGGCGTCTCGCGCTCCTACTGCTCGTTGCATTGGCCGCGCCGGTCCGCGCGCAGGCGCCCGGAGATCAATCGGCGACCGCTCCGGAGCCGGCCGCGACCGAGCCCGCTGAACTTGTCGCGGCCGAGGACGTTCCTGCTCCCGCGCCGGTCGAACCGGTGCGCACCCCTCGCGTCCAGATTCACGGCTTCGTCAGCGAGGGTGGCTTCATCTCGACGGACAACGACTACATCGGCGAGTCGTCGCGCGGCAGCCTCGAGCTGTTCGAGGTCGGCCTCAACGTGTCGACCGAGGTCGCCGACAAGCTGCGCGCCGGCGTCCAGCTGTTCGCACGCGACGAGGGCGTGTTCCACGACGCCTCGCCGCGCATCGACTGGGCGTACCTCGACTATGCATGGCGGCCGTGGCTCGGGCTCCGGGCCGGCGTGATTCGGATGCCATACGGCCTCTACAACGAGTACGCCGACATCGATGCCGCTCGCGTCCCGATCCTCCTGCCGCAGAGCGTGTACCCGTTCCGCAACCGCGACGTCCTGATCTCGCACCGGGGCTTCTCGCTCTACGGCACCCGCGAGCTGGGTGACGCCGGCGAAATCGACTACCAGGCCTTGCTCGGCACGCTGATCATCCCGCGCAGTGCGCTAACGATCGACGGCGCAGAGCTCGATCGCGTCGACACGAAGTACGTCACCGGCGCGCAGCTGTTCTGGCGTCCGCCCTTCGAGGGGCTGCGTATCGGCGCCACGTTCATCCGCGCGTCGATCGACTTCCACCTGACGCTCGACCCTGCGACGACGTCGCAGCTGGTGATGCTCGGGCTCGTGCCGCCCGACTACGATGGCACGATCGTCGTGTCGCAGCGTCCCGACACCCTCGCCGTCGGCTCGGCCGAGTACATCCGAGGCGATCTGACTCTCGCCGCCGAGTACGCGCGCTCGTGGACGCGCCAGCGATCGTCGCTGCCGTCGCTGTTGCCGACGACAACCACCGACAGCGAGCGGCTCTACAGCATGGCGACCTATCAAGTGACGCCAAAGCTCGCCGCCGGAGCCTACTACGCCGTCACTCGCGATGCCGACGACCGCGGCGGTCACAGCGCGAAGTACATGGAGCCGTTCCAGGCGTGGCAGCGCGACCTCGCGGCGACGCTGCGCTTCGATGTGAACGACCACTGGCTGTGGAAGGTCGAGGCGCATTTCATCGACGGCACGGCCGACCTCGACCCGATCTTGAACCCGAACCCGGTGCGCTATTGGGGCCTCTTCCTCGCCCGGACCACGGTGACGTTCTGATGCGGCGCGCGGTCCTTCCCCTCGTCCTCTGCGTACTCGCGCTCGCGACGCGATCACTCGCGGCCGATCAGCTGTTCAAGGTGATCGTCCATCCCGAGAATCCGGTGACGGCGATCGATCGTGGCTTTCTGCGCGACGCGTATCTCAAGAAGGCGAAGGAGTGGAGCGGCGACGGCGCGATCCGTCCCGTCGATCTCTCGACGAAGTTCTCCGTGCGCGCGAAGTTCACGCAGGACGTCCTCAAGAAGACGCCGACGCAGCTCAAGAACTACTGGAACCAGCAGATCTTCTCCGGCAAGGGTGTCCCACCGCCCGAGGCCGAGTCGACCGCCGCGGTGATCAAGTACGTGCTCGCGAACCCGGGTGCCATCGGCTACATCCCCGCGAACATCGATCCCGGCGGGGCGAAGGTGATCGCGGTCAAGTAGATGTTCGAGCGGTTACCGTTCCGCTATCGGATCGCCCAGCTCATCGTCCTGGCCGCGTTCGGTCTCGTCGCCGTCACCGCGGTGACGCTGATCCTCGGGCGCCGCAACCAGCGCGAGCTCGAGAGCATCGAGACGCGCTACGTGCCGCTCGTCGAGATCGATCGCGATCTGCGGCTCTCGTACACGCAGATGACGCGCGCGCTCGGCGAGGCGGCGTCGTCGGCCGACGAGGCCGGGCTCGACGAGGCGGATGCGCAGTACGATCGGCTCGTGCAGGGGCTCGACGACGGAGCGCTGCCGATCGCCCACAACGGCGGCGACGCCGCGCTGCTGCAGGTCGAGCTCGCCGCCTATTACCGGATCGCGCGCAGCGTGTCGATCGCGATCGCCGAGGCCAAGCACTCGTCGGCGGAGCTCGCGCCTGCGGTCGAGGCGATGCAGCACCTGCAGATTCGTTTCGCGGCGCACCTCGAGGCGGCGACGGCGCCCGACCGCAACCGTCTCGCCGCCGCGTTCGCCGCGGCCCGAGCATCTCAGCGCGAGGCGCTCGCGATCGACATCGTCCTCGCAGTCGGCGTGCTCGCGATCATGGTGCTCGTCTCGCTGCGGATCATCCGCCGCGTCACGCGCGCGCTGCTCGAGGTCTCGGAGGGCGTCGAGCGGCTGGCGAGCGGCGAGTTCGGCCAGGAGATCGCCGTCGACACCCGCGACGAGCTCGGCGACCTCGCCCGCGAGGCGAACCGGACCGCGGTGCGCCTGCGCGAGTATCGCGACCAGCTCGAGTCGCGCAACACCGAGCTCGCGCGTGCGAGCCGGTACAAGTCGGAGTTCCTCGCGAACATGTCGCACGAGCTCCGCACGCCGCTGAACAGCATCATGATCCTCAGCAAGGTCCTCGCCGACAACGACGGCAAGAACCTGACCGCGAAGCAGGTCGAGTTCGCGACGCTGATCAATCGCTCGGGCGAGGAGCTGCTCGCGCTGATCAACGAGGTGCTCGATCTCTCGAAGATCGAGGCGGGCAAGCAGACGATCGTGACCGCGCCAGTCCGGGTCGGCGAGCTCGGCGACTACCTGCGCCGCATGTTCGAGCCGCAAGCCTCGCACCGGAAGCTCGCGTACGCCGTCGAGCTCGACCAGGCGCTGCCGTCGGTGATCCACACCGATCGCGCGAGGCTCGGCCAGATCCTCAAGAACCTCCTGTCGAACGCGTTCAAGTTCACCGAGCGAGGCGCGGTGACCGTGCGCATGTTCCGGCCGACCTCCGACGACCTCGCGCGACTCGGCCTGGCGATCGCCGACCCGATCGCGATCACGGTGACCGATACTGGCATCGGCATCGCCGCCGACAAGCTCGCCGCGATCTTCGAGGCGTTCACGCAGGCCGAGTCGGGCACGAGCCGCAAGTACGGCGGCACGGGCCTCGGCCTCACGATCGGCAAGCAGCTCGCGATGCTGCTCGGCGGCGACCTCGTCGTCGAGAGCGCGCTCGGCGGCGGCAGCACGTTCTGGATCGTCCTGCCGATCGGCACCGGCGACACCGATAGCGTCGAGATGCTCGCCGAACCCGTCGCGCCCGAGCCGCGCGCGATCACGCCAGCGTCGGCGCCTACGGCTGATCTCGAAGGGACGGTCGTGCTGCTCGTCGACGACGACATGCGCAACGTCTACTCGCTGTCGAGCGCGCTGCGCGAGCGCAAGCTAGCGGTCGTCACCGCGACCGAAGGTCAGGAGGCGCTCGACGCACTCGCCGCGAACAGCGAGATCGATGCGGTGCTCCTCGACGTCATGATGCCCGGGATGGACGGCTACGAGACCGTGCGGCGGATCCGCGAGAACGCGCAGCACCGCACGCTGCCGGTGATCGCGCTGACCGCGCGGGCGGTGAGCGAGGAGCGCGAGCGCTGTCTCGCGGCCGGCGCGACGGACTGCATCACGAAGCCGGTCGATGTCGACAAGCTCGTCGAGGTGCTCGGCACGCTCGTCACTCGGCAGGAAGCAGATCGGGCCGCACCGGGATCGTGAAGCAGAAGATCGTGCCCGGCCCCGGATCGGGCGCGATCCAGATCGTGCCGCCGAGCTTCTCGACGGCTCGCTTGCACAGCGCGAGGCCGACGCCGGTACCGCTGCGCGTCGAGTCGAGCCGCGAGAACAGGCCGAACACGCGCTCGCGCTCCTCGAGCGGGATGCCGACGCCGTTGTCCTTGACCGAGATCTGCCAGCGATCGCCTTTCTGCGTCGCCGACACGTGAATCGCCGGCGGCGCGTCGCCGTGGAACTTGATCGCGTTCGCGAGCAGGTTCTGCATCAGCTGGACGAGCAAGCGCCGGTTCGTGCGCACGATCGGCAGCTTGTCGTGCGCGACCGTGCCCTTCGCTGCATCGAGGTCGGAGCGCAGGTTCTCGGTGACGTCGCGCAAGACGTTGCCGAGGTCGACGGTGTCGACGGTCGCGTCGTCGGCGCTGAGCCGCAGGAGGTTGTAGAGGTCCTCCACCATGCTCGTCATCCGATTCGCGGCCTTCGAGATCCGGTCGAGCGCGTCCGCGCCCTCGGCATCGAGCGTCGAGCCCGACTCGGCCAGGACGCGGGAGAACGCGCGAATCGAGCGCAGCGGCGCGCGCAGGTCGTGCGACAGCGTCTGGTTGACGTTCTCGAGGTCGGCGATCTTGTCGCGCAGCGCCTGCGCGGTGCGCTCGAGCTCGCGCGTCTTGCGGTGGAGCTCGATGAACACGTTCACCTTGCTCTTCAGCGTGTGCGAGTTGATCGGCTTGTAGAGGAAGTCGACCGCGCCCGCCTCGTACCCCTTGAACGTGCGCTCCTCGGAGCGATCGCCCGCGGTCACGAAGATGATCGGAACGAGTCGCGTACGCTCGGCGCTGCGCATCAGCTGCGCGGTCTCGTAGCCGTCCATCTCGGGCATGTCGACGTCGAGCAGGACGAGCGCGAACTCGTGCTTGAGCAGGAGGCGGAGGGCGTCGTTGCCCGAGGGCGCGCTGAACAGCTGGCGGTCCGGCTGGCGCAGTAGCTCCTCGAGCGCGAACAGGTTCTCCGGCTTGTCGTCGACGAGCAGGATGTTGACGGTCGAGGAGCCCATCGACAAGAGAACGTCATCCTAACCGCGACGTGGTCGATCGGCATAGACTCGAGGCATGAGGTTCGTATTCCTCGCGCTCGTCGTCTGCGCCTGTGCGGGCGAGGGCGAGCCTCCGATTCCGCCCGAGTGCAACGGCTCGGTCGAGCTGTGTGCTCGCCGTTACGACGAGGTCGTCTATCCGACGACGCACAACGCGATGTCGAACGCCGAGGATGGCTGGCAGTCGCCGAACCAGGACTTCAACATCGCCCACCAGCTCGCCGATGGCGTCCGCGGCCTGATGCTCGACGCGCACGAGTCGGGCACCGATGTGCTGCTCTGCCACGCCTTCTGCCAGCTCGGCAGCCTGCCGCTCGCTGACGGCCTCGCGATCATCCGCAAGTTCCTCCACGATCATCGCGGCGAGGTCGTGACGATCATCTTCGAGAGCTACGTGACGCCCGACGAGATGGCGACCGCGTTCGCGAAGTCGGGGCTCGATCGCTACGTCCACGCGCACGTCGCCGGAGAGCCGTGGCCGACGCTGCGCGAGCTGATCGACGCGGACGAGCGCGTCGTCGTGTTCACCGACGACGGCGGCGGCACGTTCCCCTGGTACATGGACGTCTGGGCGAACGCGTACGAGACGCACTACCAGGCGGAGACGACCGCCGACTTCAGCTGTGCGCCGAACCGCGGCAACCCGCAGAACCCGCTGTTCATCTTCAACCACTTCCTCACGCAGACGCTCGCGGTCCCCGACCAGGCTCCGATCGTCAACGCGAACCCGTTCCTCCTCGAGCGTGCGCGCGAGTGCATGCAGGCCGATGGCAGCCTGCCGAACTTCGTGACCGTCGACTTCTACGACCAGGGCGACCTGTTCGCGGCGGTGCGCGAGCTCAACGGGCTTTAGCCGCGAGTGCGATGATCTGCTCGCGCGCGAACCGTCCTGGCGCGTCGTCGTCGGCGGTCGCGGGCCAGAGTAGCTCCGTCGCCGTGCCGCTGAGGTCGAATGGAAGTGGGATCGATTTTAGTTGTGGTCGTACCCGCCGGATCTGATCGGCGACGATCTCCGGCACGGTCGCGAGCAGCGCGCTGCCGTCGACGATCGTGCCGAGGTTCGCGAACGTCGACACCGAGCAGCGGACGCGGCGCTGCTTGTGGAGCATGTCCTCGACGATGCCGCGCAGGTCGCCATTGTACGAGACGATCACGTGATCGCGCGCGAAGTACTCGGCCTCGGTCAGCTTGCGAAATCGCGCATGGCGAGGGTCGTAGAGGCAGACGAAGCCGCCGTGAAACAGCGGCTGGCGCCTGATCGTCGGCGGCAGCTCGTCGGCGACCGTGATCGCGGCGTCGAGGCCGGCCGCGAGCGCAGCGGCGACGGTGCGGAACTGGACGGGAATCGCGATCACCTTCATGCGCGGTGCCGCCCGCTCGAGCACGCGGAGGAGTGCCGGCAACAGCCACACCTCAGCCGCATCGGCGAGGCCGAGGCGAATCGTGCGATCGCTCGTCGCCGGATCGAACTCGGCCGGTGATAGCGCCGCCTCGACGAGCGCCGCGAGGTGCGGATGCAGGCCGGCGCGCAGTCGCTCGCCGCGGCTCGTCAGCGCCAGGCCGCGACCCTGGCGCACGAACAGCGGCGCGCCGATCGTCTCGGTGAGCCGCCGGAGCGCCGCGCTGACCGCGGGCTGCGTCAGGTAGAGCCGGCTCGCTGCCTCGGTGACGCTGCCCGACTCGGCGACGACCGCGAACACGCGGAGCAAGTTGAGGTCGAGGTCTCTCGCATAACTCTCAGGCATGAGTCACATACATCCTATTCACTAGTGTAATGCGAGGCCGGGACCTAGGGTACGGCCATGACGAAGACACAGAGCGTGAAGCTCGGCAGCACCGGTCCCGACGTGTTCCCGATCGGCCTCGGCTGCATGGGCATGTCGAAGATGTACGGAGACGCCGACGAGTCCGAGAGCATCGCGACGATCCACGAGGCGCTCGAGCGCGGCGTGAACCTGCTCGATACCGGCGACTTCTACGGCCAGGGCCACAACGAGATGCTCGTCGGCCGCGCGATCAAGGGCCGCCGCGACCGCGCGATCCTGTCGGTGAAGTTCGGCGGGATGCGCGATCCGGCGGGTAACTTCATCGCGTTCGACACGCGGCCGGTCGCGGTGAAGAACTCGCTCGCGTACACGCTGACGCGGCTCGGCGTCGACCACATCGACATCTACCGGCCGGCGCGCCTCGATCCAGCGGTGCCGATCGAGGACACGATCGGCGCGATCGCCGACATGGTGAAGGCCGGCTACGTCCGTCACATCGCGCTCTCCGAGGTCGGCGTCGACACGATCCGTCGCGCGGCCGCGGTCCATCCGATCGTCGATCTGCAGATCGAGTACTCGCTGATCAGCCGCGGTCCCGAGGAGAAGATCTTCCCGCTGCTCCGCGAGCTCGGCATCGCGACGACCGCATACGGCGTGCTGTCGCGCGGTCTGCTCACCGCATCGAAGCTGCAGGGCCCGAACGACTTCCGCGCGCATCTGCCGCGCTTTACCGGCGAGGCCGGCGACCGCAACCGAAAGCTCGCCGACACGCTCGCGCAGCTCGCAGCGGCCCGCGGCGTCTCGGCCGCCCAGCTCGCGATCGCGTGGGTCCGCGCGAAGGATCCCGCGAACGTTCCGGTCATGGGGGCTCGGACCCGCACGCAGCTCGCCGAGTCGCTCGGTGCGCTTGCGGTCTCGCTCGACGCCAAGGAGATCGCGGCCCTGGAAGATGCGCTACCGGCTACTGCAGTTGCCGGTACGCGCTACGGCGACGCGCAGATGAAGATGCTCGATAGCGAGCGCTGACCGTCGTCGGAATTTGCTTGTCGTCGCAGGGAGGGCTCGTGCTATCGGACGGCCCTTCATGATGACGCGCGTTGGACTCGTGCTCACGATCCTCGCCGCGTTTGCTGCCTGTGGCGGCGACGACGGTGGAAGCAACAACAACTCCTGCGGCGACGGCGTCAAGGCCGGTAACGAGGAGTGCGACGACGGCAACACGACGAGCGGGGACGGCTGCAACTCGGTCTGCCAGGTCGACACGGCAAGCGTCTGCGGCGATGGCGAGACGCAGGTCGCGAACGAGGAGTGCGACGACGGCAACAACGTCGACGGCGATGGTTGCTCGGCGAACTGCATCGACGAGTGCGGCAATGGTGCACTCAATGGCATCGAGATGTGCGACGACGGCAACAAGACGAATGACGACGGCTGCACGGCGCAGTGTCTTGTCGAGCCGCTCTACACCTGCACGGGCGAGCCGTCGGTGTGCGTGAAGCCGAGCGGCGCGTGCAACGACACGTTCGAGCTCGCGCTCACGAACAACAACGGCACGCTCCAGGGGATGGGTAGTGGCAACACGATGAACGGGATGGACCACTTCGCCGAAGCGGCGTGCGACGACCGTGTCGCCGGCGGCGGCAACGACCACATCTGGAAACTCGTCATCCCGGACACGCGTGACGTGACGATCACGATCGACGCGGCGACGCCGTTCGACGCCGTGCTGCGTCTGACGACCACGCCGTGCGATGCGATGAGCGAGGTCTCCGAGCACCTCGGTGATGATGGTTGCTCGGACGCCGGCACCGAGGCCGAGGGCGAGCGGCTCGCGTACCACGCCCTCGCGGCCGGCACGTACTACATCGTCGTTGACGGCTACGACGCAGCGTCGACCGGCATGTACAGCTTCAGCGTCAATGCGGCGCCGACGGCGTGCGGCGACGGCATGGTCGATCCCCTGGAGCAGTGCGATGACGGGGGCACGATGACTGGCGACGGCTGCAACAACCACTGCGACGTCGAGCCCGGCTACACCTGCGACGACAGCGAGCCGTCGGTGTGCGGACCCTCGTGCGGCAACGGCGAGCTGGACCTCGGCGAGGAGTGCGAGGATGGCAACAACCTTGCCGGCGATCGCTGCTCGCCGACCTGCACGCTCGAGTTCGACGTCCTCGAGGTCGAGCCGAACAACACGACCGCACAGGTGATCACGGCCGCGAACCACCGGATCAAGGGCGCGCTGCCCGCGAACGACGTCGACCTCTACACGTTCACGCTCACGGCGCCGTCGTTGGTGGAGCTCGAGACGTACGACTCGCTCGACGGTGATCCCACGAACTACACGGGCGTCGGCAACATCCCCGAGATCGACTGCCTCGACGCCGACACGATCGTCAGCATCTTCGACCAGACCGGCGACGTCACCGACGAGACGACGGCGGTGTACTCGGACGACGAGGATGGCGATCTGTCGTGCTCGTACGTCGGCCCGAATGACGACGACGGCAACACGATGGAGGGCGTCCTCCCGGCCGGCACCTATACGATCGCGGTCAGCAACTACTCGTCGTTCTTTCCCGCCGCCATCTACATCCTCGACGTGAAGATCACGCCGACGACGACGCCGCCCGCGGGTGGCGTCCCGCCGGTCGCCGGCGACCTCGTGCTGAACGAGGTCATGGCAGATGACAATGTCGCGGACACGAACTGCGATGGCACGGCGACGACGTCGGACACCGGCGACGAGTTCGTCGAGCTCGTGAATGTCTCGACCAAGATCCTCGACCTGACCGGAGTCACGATCTCGGACTCGGTGCAGTTGCGCGCGACGCTGAACACGAGCGCGACGCACGGCGCTGGCGCGAGCCTGATCCTCCAGCCGGGCAAGGCCGTCGTCGTGTGGGCCGGCGGCGCTCCGGCGTGTCCCGGCGTCACCAACTGGTTCCTCGCCAACACCGGGGCGCTCGGCTTCAACAACGGCAGTGACACCGTCATCGTGAAGAACGCCGCCGCTCAGACGCTGGCGACGTACATGTACACGACGACGACCCCGCAGAAGTCGTTCAACCTGTCACCCGACATCACCGGCACGACCTACGCGCTGCACGACACGCTCACGGGTGCGGTTGGCTCGTTCTCGCCGGGCAAGAAGTCCGACGGCACCGCGTTCTAGTAGCGCGAGTCGTCCGGCTCGAAATCGAGATCGCCCTCGTCGGCGAGGTCGTCTTCCTCGTCGAACATGTCCTCCTCGTCGAGGTAGCTGCGCTCCTCGTCGTCCTCGTTGGCTACGCTGTGCACGCGGCCGATCAGGACGTCGCTGTCGTCGAACTTGTTGTCATTATCTTTATGGTTGGGCTCGTAAGACATGATGCCCCAAGCCTTCAGCAAGCCAGGTGCCAGCTGGCCCTCCGGCCGGTTTCGTGGGCAGGAAGCACGGTGAGCGCCGGGGCTACGGGAACGTGCCGTCGGCGAGCCATAGATCGCCCTCGTATCCTCCGACGGTCGCGATGACGCCGCCGTCGAGCGTCCATGCGGCCGCGCCGACGCTGCCGGTGCCGGCGTTCCACAGGACGCGTGCGGGCGTGTTTCCGTCGAGCGCGACCGCGATGACCTGCTGATAGCCGCGCACGAGCATCAGCTCTTTGCCGTCGGGCGAGATTCGAGGTCGCTGCCACGTCGCGAGCTCGACGCCGGTAATCGGCACCGCCGGAGTGCCGGCGAGTGTCGTCTTCATTACGCGCCTCGCGCCCGACGCATCGGCGGCCGTGACGAACACGATCGTGTCATCGACGGGAGAGGGTGCCGGTTGTGCGCCGACCACAAGCTCGCGTGCGACGCCGCCGCTCACCGAGATCGAGTAGACGGAGGTCACTCCGCGCACGGTGCGCTCGAACACGACGTGCTCGTTGTCGCGCGCGAATGCCGGCGCGGCATCGGATGGGTCTGTGGTCAGCACGCGCGCCGCGCCCACCGTGCCCGACGGATCGAGGTCGACGACCGCGAGCCCGGTTCGACTCGCGTAGACGATCCGATTGCCGTCGGGTGATGGCGTAGCGCCCAGTGCGCCCGGTGGCGTCACCGCGCGCGGCGCCTGCTTGCCATCGAGATCGATCAGCCAGCCGTTCTGCTGGCCGAGCCGATTGCTCGTCACGAGCAGGCGGTGCGAATCGACAATGTACGGATTCGTGTCTTGCCACGCGCCGCGCGAGACGACCACCGGCGGCTGGCCGAGCGAGATGCGTGCGATGTATTCGCGCTCGAGGCACGTCGAGAACACGAGGCGCGTGCCGTCGCGGCTGACATCGATGCCCGCACCAGGCGACACGCCGCCGGGCACCGGAATCGCCTTCGTGTCGCCCCACGGCCGGAACAGCAGCTGGTTGCCTTCGGTCGCGCCCTTGCGCGTCGCGTAGTAGCCGCGGCGGTGATGCGCCGATGCAAGGCCGCCCTCGTAGTCGGTCGCGGTCTCCTCGACGATGCGCAGCTTGCCGTCCAGATCGAGCTCGCCGAGCGCGGTCTGGTCGGCGTCGCTCGACGTCCACCACAAGACCGCGACGCCCGCGCCTTCGACCTCGACGAGGTGATAGAGCCGAGCGCCGGCGGGCAACTTGCCGAGCTCCGTGTCGCGCCCGCTCGCGACATCGCGGCGCAGGATGCGCCCGGCGGCATCGCCGAGCAGGAGCGCACCATCGTGCGTCCACGCCGGGTAGCCGACGGTCGCGCCGAGATCCTTCGGCGGTGTGCTCCCGTCGAGAGGGAGGACTCGCAGGGTGCGGGCAAGGGCATCCTCGTGCACGTACGCGACCTGCGTGCCGTCGGGTGAGAGCGCGCTCGCGTAGTCCCAGCCCGGCGTCGACGTCAGCTGCTTGCGCGCGTTCGTGTCGAGATCGAGCGTCATGATCTCGTAGTCGCCGCTGGCGATGCCGTCGAACACGATGCGTTTGCCGTCGGGATGAAAGTGCGGATACTCCTCGCAGCCCTCCTCGAGCGTGAGGCGCCGGCTCGCGGTCACCTCGATCGTCGGCGGCGCGAGCTTGGCGGCGCGGCCATCGCTGCTGTCGCGCAGCACGAGCCAGACGAAGCCGCCGGCGAGCGCGAGCGCACCACCGCCCGCGGCGAGCCACGGCCACACGCGCGGCAGCTTCGGCGGCGCCGGCGGCGGAGCAGGCGCGCGCAGCGACTCGCGCAGCGCCGACGCGAACGCCGTCATGTCGGCATAGCGGTCGTGGGGCGACTTCGCGAGCGCCTTGGCGACGATCGCGTCGACCTTCTCCGGGATGCCGCGGTCCGGCGCGGCCTTCGACGGCGGCGCTGGATCGTCGAGCAGGATCGCCGACATCGTCGCGAGCTCGCTCTCGCGATCGAACGGCCGCTTGCTCGCGAGGAGCTCGTACAGCACGACGCCGAGCGCGAACACCTCGGTGCGCGCGTCGGCCGTACCCTCGTAGCACTCGGGCGCCATGTACGACGGCGTGCCGAGGATCTGACCGGCGCGCGTGATCGCGGTGCCGCCGGGCGTCGCCTGCGGGCGCAGCGTCGCGGCGAGCGCGACCATACGATTTGGATTGTTCGGCACGACGGTGCCGGGCGGCAGCGTCGATGCCATCAGCTTGCGACGCATGTTCGCGGTCGGTCCCGCCTCCGGATCGCTGCCGGGTGCGATCTCCGCTGCGAGGTCGACGCGCAGCTTCGCGAGCCCGAAGTCGAGCACCTTCGGCTGGCCACTCGGCGTCACCATCACGTTGTCGGACTTGATGTCGCGATGGAGGATTCCTCGCGCGTGCGCCGCGGCGAGTGCGTCGGCGACATCGGCGACGAGGTCGACCGCCTTCTCCCACGGCACGCCGTTCACCGCGAGATCGGAGACGCGCTCGCCTTCGACGAGCTCCATCACGAGGAACGTCACGCCGTCGGCGGTCTCGAGATCGTGCAGCGTGACGATGCCGGGATGATTGAGTGCGCTCGCGGCGCGCGCTTCGCGGAGCAGCCGCGCCTGGAAGTCAGCGTCGGCGGCCATGTCGGCGGGCAGCATCTTGAGCGCGACCTCTCGGCCGAGTCGCTCGTCGCGCGCGCGGAACACCTGGCCCATTCCTCCCTGACCCAGCTCACCCAGGATCCGGTAGTGGAGCACCTGCCTCGGCGTCACGACGGCGCTAACGATACGCGACTATCGAGGTCCCCGATATGCGACAACATTGGGGATGGCCGAGGATGCCGCCCAGATCACCGCGCTGCTGGTCCGGGTTCGCGAAGGGGATGCGGCGGCGAAGAAAGACCTGTTCCCCGCGGTCTATCGCGACCTCGAGGCGATCGCGAAGGCGCACGTCCGAGGTGGCGCGTCGCTCGAGCCGCGCGGCCTCGTTCACGAGCTGTATCTCCGTCTGACCACGGCACCGCTCGACGCGCGCGACCGCAAGCACTTCTACGCGATCGCCGCGCTCGCGATGCGCCAGATCCTCGTCGACCGCGCGCGCAAGCGGCAGTCGCAGAAGAGGGGAGGCGAGCATCGCCAGCAGGTCACGCTGTCCGGTGTCGCCACCGACGAGACGAGCGTCGATCTCGTCGCCGTCGATCGCGCGCTCGAGAAGCTCGAGAAGCTGAGCGCGCGCCAGGCGCGGATCGTCGAGCTCCGCTGCCTGCTCGGCCTCACCGTCGAGGAGACCGCCGATGCGCTCGGCGTCTCGGAGCGCACGGTGCACGCCGAGTGGCGGCTGGCGCGCGCGTGGCTGTCGCGCGAGCTCGATGCCGATGCCGCCGGAGACGATGCCTAGATGGCAGTCGATCACGATCGACTGACCGAGCTGTTCACGGAGGCGATGGACCTCGACCCGGGCGGACAGCGCGAGCTGCTCGGCCGCATCCATGCGTCGGACCCCGCGCTCGCCAAGGAGCTCGCCGCGCTGCTCGACGCCGACGACTCGATCGTCACCGCGCTGCGCACCGCGGGGCTCAAGCCCACCGACGTCGGCGACGCGTTTCGCCGGCGCAGCGCGCTGCCGCCGGAGCGACTCGAGATCCCGAACTTCCGCATTCGCCGCACGATCGGCAGCGGCGGCATGAGCGTCGTCTATGCGGCCGACCGCGACAGCCCCGAGCCTGACCTGAACAACCCGCCGCGCTCCGTCGCGATCAAGGTGCTGCACGTGTCCGCGCCCGAGGCGCTCCGGCGATTCCGCGCCGAGGCCGCGATCATGATGACGCTCGACCATCCGGGCATCGCACGCGTGCTCGCGTCGGGCGAGGCGAACGGCAACCCGTACTTCGTGATGGAGGAGATCGACGGGCTGACGCTCGACGCGCACGTCGCGAAGCACGCGCCGCCGCTCGCGACCCGGCTCGCGTTATTCGCCGAGCTCTGCGATGCGATGCACTACGCGCACGGCGCGGGCGTCATCCATCGCGATCTCAAACCGGCGAACGTGATGGTGTCGAGCGATGGCCACGTGAAGGTGCTCGACTTCGGCGTCGCGCGGATCGCGGCATCGGCGGGCAAGACGCGCCAGGGCGACTTCCTCGGCACGCCGCTGTACATGAGCCCCGAGCAGGCGATGGCGCGGTCGGAGACCGCCGACGCGCGCGCCGACGTCTACGCGCTCGGCGTGATCCTGTTCGAGCTCGTCGCCGGGTCGCCCCCGTACGAGATCCGTGGCCTTGCATTGTCCACGGCGGTTCGGATCATCATGACGCAGCCGCCGCGCTCGCTCGGTCACTCGCCCGCGCTCGACGCGATCGCGGCCAAGGCGCTCGCGAAGGCGCCGGCCGATCGTCACGCGTCGGCGGCCGAGCTCGCCGCGGCGGTCCGTGCGATTCAGGACCGCGAGATGTGATCGACGATCGCGGCGTTGATCTCGGCCGCGTGGGTGATCGGTGCCATGTGTCCCAGCTCGGGGAACACGCGCAGCGTCGCGTTCGGGAGCGCCGCTGCGAGCTTGCGAACCACCGCCTGCTCCGCCGCGGGCGATCGGCCACCGCCGAGCACGAGCGTCGGCGCGGTGATCGTCGCGTACGTCGCGCGATCGGTTCGGTCGGCGACGAGCGACGCGACCTCCTCGGAGAGCTTCCAGCCGACGGCGCGGAACGCGTCCTTGGTCTCGGGCGCGAGGCGGTCCCACGCTCCCGCGCCTTGCCACCACTCGATGAAGCCCCTGAGCCAGTCCTCGTCGGGCGCGGCAGGATCGAAGCGATATGGGCGAAATCCCGCGACTTCATCGCGCGCGGCCTGGTCGCTCGACTCGTCGAGGATGCCGAACGCGACCGGCTCGTAGAGCGCGAGCGAGCGAACGAGGTCGGGTCTCGCGAGCGCGAGCTGGAGCGCGAGCAAGCCGCCATACGAATGCCCGACGACATGCGCTGGCTCGTCGAGCAAGGACGCGAGCATCTCGACGTCCTGGCGGAAGTGAAACGGCTCTCCCCCGGGCCACGGCCTTGCGCCGTAGCCGATGAGGTCTGGCGTGTGCACACGACAGGACGCGAGGCTCGCAGCGAGCTTGCGCCACTGTCTCGACGAGAACCCGCCGCTATGAATCGCGAGTACCGCGGTCATCTACACTGGTGGGTACCAGATAGTTGGTGCGCGTCGGGAGGTGGTTGCGGCGTCTACAACTTACTCGTAGTTTCTGCGCGCTGGATGACCATCTAAACATCGGTCTTGCACGGCGACATCTCGTTTAAGATGAACAAGGGACTGTCTGGTGGCTAGCCACTCTGACGATTACGACGACGTCGACACGGATACCGCGGTGGTAGCCGCCGAGTCGCCCCGCTTGTGCGCGATGATCAGCATCGACGGCGTCGTCACGACGAAGGCGCTGCCGGACGTCGGCGACGTGACGATCGGCCGCGACGCGTCCTGTGACATCGTGATCCCGCATGCATCGGTCTCGCGCCAGCACGCGAAGCTCCGCATGTCGCCGCTCGAGATCGCGGATGCCGGCAGCCGCAACGGAACGAGAGTCCGGGGCGCGGACCTCGAGCCGCACGTGCCGGTTCCTCTCGCGGTCGGCGAGGCCGTGCAGATCGGGCGCTGCGCGGTGCTCATCCACTCGTCGTCGATCATCCTCGACGATCCTCTCGACGACGGCGTGCCCGATCACTCGCCCGAGTCGTTCGCGCGGATGTTCGAGATGGAGTGCGCACGCTCGGCGCGCAGCCGGTCGCCGTTCTCGTTCGTGCGCGTCGAGGTCCGCGAAGGCCGCGCGCCCGAGGTCGGCGACGTCCTTCGCTCGGCGCTCCGCACATCCGACGCGATCAGCACCGACGGGCCGAACGGCTTCCAGCTGCTGCTGCTCGACACGTCCGCCGATCAGACGTCGGCGGCAGTCGCGCGCATGACCCAGCTGCTCGCGCAGACAGGCCTGAGCGTGAAGGTCGGCATCGCGCGCTACCCGCAGGACGGCGTGACCGCGGCGCAGCTCTCCGCGCACGCGTGGGAGCGACTGTCGCGCCCACCGCACGCGCCGCCGACCGAGATGGACCACGTGCGGACGCTGATCGCGCAGATCGCACACGGCGATGTCTCGGTGCTCATCACCGGCGAGACCGGCGTCGGCAAGGAGCTGTGCGCCGAGATGATCCACCGGCTGTCGGCGCGCGCGGGCAAGCCGTTCGTGAAGCTCAACTGCGCATCGGTCGTCGAGTCGCTGATCGAGAGCGAGCTGTTCGGCCACGAGCGCGGTGCGTTCACCGGCGCGATCACGGCGCGCCCCGGCCTGTTCGAGGCCGGCAACGGCGGCACGGTGTTCCTCGACGAGATCGGCGAGCTGCCGCTCTCGGTGCAGTCGAAGCTGTTGCGCGTGCTCGAGGAGCGCGAGGTCCGCCGCGTCGGCGCGACGGTCGGCAAGACGCTCGACGTCCGCTTCGTCTGCGCGACGAACCGCGTGCTCGCCGACGAGGTCGCGGCCGGTCGGTTCCGCCGCGATCTCTATTACCGCATCAACGGCGTCACGCTCTCGATCCCACCGCTGCGCGAGCGCCGATCGGAGATCGCCGGCCTCGCGAAGGCGTTCGCGCGCAGGTCGCGACCGGCGTCGCAGCTCGTCATGGGCGCCGACGTCATCGACGCACTCGAGCAACATCCGTGGCCGGGCAACATTCGCGAGCTCCGCAACACGATCGAGCGCGCGGTGCTCCTGTCCTCGGGCGGGTCGGTTCGCGTCGCCCATCTCGCCCTCGAGAACGAGGCATCGCGGGCGGAGCTCGTCGGCGGCACGCGGCCCACCCCGCGCGTGACGCTGACCGACTTCGAGGTCCCGCGGATGACGCCGGATCCCCAGACGCTCGCGAACGCGGTCGCCGAGCTCGAGCGGAAGCGGATCCTCGACGCGCTCAACGAGTACGGCGGCAACCAGACCCGCGCGGCGCGCGCGCTGGGAATCTCCCGCAATACGCTGCTGTCCCGGCTCGACGCATACGGCCTGCCGCGCCCTCGCAAGTCGTAGTCGCGCCATGACGCGCTCGACGCTGCTCCTCGGCGCGCTTGCACTTGCAGTCGCCGGCGGTGCGGTCGCTCTCGCGATCGCGGTGAACCCCGGAACGCAAACGACGCCGACGAGCCGGCCGGTGACCGCAGGGCCGCCGAGCACCAGAACTACCGCGTTCGTCGCGCCCGAGCGCGCAGCGCACAAGCACAGCAAGCTCGCGCCGATTACGACGGGCGGCTTCGCACACTGGACCGGTCGCGAGGGCACGGTGCCTGGCGAGCTCGAGGAGTACGCTACCGTCGCCGGCATTCGCCTCGATGTCGCGCTCGAGCTGCGGCGCAGCACCGTGCTCGCCGAGCGAACGGCCGACACGAACCGGCTCGCCGAGATCCTCGACGAGCGGCCGAGCGCGGAGGTGCTCGCTGCGATCCAGAAGTACGCGGCGGTGCTGCACGATGCGACCGCGAACATCCAGGTCGACGCGCGCGAGGGTTCGCTGTCGAGCGAGGATGCGATCCGCGAGACGAGGGCCGCCGAGGACGCGTATCGCCGCGCCTATCAGACGGCGACCGGCCTCACCGATCAGCAGTTCGAGCGCTTCTTCGCGCCGTAGCGCCGTCGCCGGATGTCGTCTGGGGTAGTCGCGTGAGGGAGCGCACGATCGACCATTTCGGGTTCTTCGTCGAGAGATCTTCGCAGATCGCTCCGTCTGTGATTGATTACGGGGCCTGATGCGACTGTCGTTTGGGTTGCTGGGGCTGGTTCTCGCCACGCTGTCGTGCCGGTCGACCTTCGAGCTCGATCCAGATCCCGCGAACGCTCGCCCGTACGCCGAGGCCGGCGGCGGTGGCACCTACGTCGTGGGCGAGCCGATCACGCTCGACGGCAGCCACTCGTTCGACCCCGATGGGAGGATCACCAGCTACGCCTGGCGGTGGCTCGAGAAGCCGGACGCGTCGCCGTACGTGACCGTCGAGAATTCGTCGAGCGCCGTCGCGACGGTGAGGCTGGCGGCCGTCGGCCGTTACGTCTTCGTGCTCTACGTCACCGACGACGCGAATGCGACCGAGCGGAGCTACGCGACCATCGACATCGAAGGCCCGCACCTCGAGGTGGACGCTGGGGCCGACACAGCGGCAGCCTGGCCCGACGTCGTGCAGCTCTCGGGAACGGCCGAGGTCGAGCCCCATTTCACGCGGACGACCGAGTGGTCGTTCGTCTCCAGGCCAGTTGGCTCGAACGCGACGCTCGACAATCCGAATTCGTTGACGCCGTCCTTCCGAATCGACGCCGAGGGCACGTACGTCGTCCGGCTCACGGCGAAGACGCCCTACAACACGGTCACCGACGATGTCGTCGTGGTCGGCACGGTGCCGCGCTACACGTTCGGTTACGACATCGTCGACGCCGAGTACTCGAAGATCCTCGAGCGGTGGGTGACGGTCAGCAACAGCCCGGCGACGCTGCACGTCTTCAATCCGGCGACCGGAACCGAGGCAACGGTCGCGCTCGCGTTTGCCCCGACGGCCGTCGGCATCTCGCCGGATGGGCTTCGCGCGGCGGTCGGGCACGACGGCCATCTCTCGGTCGTCGATCTGCAGACGCTCGCGGTCGTGAACACGTATCCGCTGACGATCCCGATCGGCGACGTCGTCTTCGGTACCGACAACCGCGTGCACTGTCTCGAGCGCGTGAGCTCCGGCTGGGGGCGATTCGATACGGTCGATCTCGCCTCGGGTACGGTCGCGATCACGAACAGAACCCTGACGGGGCGAGCACGGCTGCATCCGTCTGGCTCGGTGATGTACGCGACGGACTACGGCAGCGGGCTCGAGAAGTTCGATGTCACCACCACGCCGGTGACGTTCGTGCGCCGGTCGCCCTCCGGCGGCGCCAGCGGCGAGATGTGGTTCACCGACGACGGGTTCACGATGGTGACCTCGTCGCGATACGTCTACTACGCATCGGCGAATCCGACGATCGACATGACGTCTCGGTCGATGCTGGCCGGCAGGGGATCTGTATGGTCGATGGCGGATGCCCCGTCGCACGGCGAGCTCGCGGTGGTGAGCTACGAGTACGGCTTCGGCAACGATCCCGAAGCATCGCACCTCGATCTCTTCGACGATCAGCAGTTCACGGCGCGCACGGTGATTCCGCTCCCGAATCTTGTCGCTGGCAGCATGTCGCTCGTCAGCGCGGGACGGTTCGTCGCGTACCGAACGGACGGCTCGACCCTGTACGTGATCGCGAAGGCCGCGACCACCCCCGCGAACACCTGGATGCTCTACACGGTGGCCCGATGAAGTCCGGCTTCCTGCTCGCCGCTCTCGCGCTCGCGTCGTGTCAGACGGTCGACCTCGACATCAACGACACGGCGAGGAACTCGCCGCCGCTCGCCGATGCGGGCCTCGGCAGCACGTACGCGATCATGACGCCCGTGATGCTCGATGCATCGTCGTCGGTCGACCCCGACGGCTCGATCGTCTCGTACCACTGGATGACCGTCACGAAGCCGGCGCTGAGCCGTGCGTTGATCAACCCACCGAACGCCGCGGTCGCATCGATCATCCTCGACGCGCCCGGCACGTACGAGTTCGAGGTCACCGTTGCCGACGACGAAGGCGCGACGGCGAAGAGCACGGTCACGTTCCACGCCGAGGCGATCGGGCTGACGGTCGACGCCGGCGTCGATGCGGCGCTGCCGATGACGTCGAACGTGCAGCTGCAGGGCTCGGCGAATGTCGACCCCGGCGTGCAGCTGACGACCACGTGGACCTTCGTATCGAAGCCGACCGGCTCGATGGCGACACTCTCCTCGGCCTCCTCGCTGGCGCCGACGTTCACCGCGGATCGCGAGGGCACCTACGTCGTCCGCCTGACCGCGGTGTCGCCATTCGAGAGCCGGAGCGACGACGTGTCGATCAGCGCGACCGTCGACCGCCAGGCCCTGCCGTACCTGCTCGTCGACGCCGAGTATTCACGCGCGCTCGATCGATTCGTCATCGCGAGCGACCTGCCCGCGCGCCTCCATATTCACGATCCCGCGACCGCGAACGAGGTCGCCGTCGATCTCGCCCAGTCACCGCTCCGGGTCTCGCTGTCGCCCGATGGTCTCCGCGCCGCGATTGCCAACGCGAACCAGAGCGTCACGATCGTGAACCTCCAGACTGCGACCGTCACCGGGACCTACGCGGTCCCGATCTCGCTCGCGTACGTCACGTTCGGCGCCGACAACCGCGTGCATTGCTTCGACGCCGGCCCGAACTTCAACTGGATCTACACGATCGATCTGGCGACGAGCTCCGTCACGCCGAGCACCGGACGCCAGATCTATCACGACACTCACGCGCGCCTGCATCCGTCGTCGCTCGTGATGTACACGCTGGAAGGCCTCGGCTCTCACAACCTGTATCGGTTCGACGTGTCCGGATCACCGGTCACGTTCACGCGCAAGACGACCGACACGACGCACGACATGGGCGCCGACCTGTGGTTCACGCGCGACGGCGGCACGATCATCACGCCGTCGGGGAACTTGTTCTACGCGTCGAGCGACTCGACCGTCGACATGACGTTCCGGGCCAAGCTGGGCCTCGGCGGCTATCTGTGGGCGGATCACTCGGAGGTCGCGCAGCGGATCGCGGTGACTCGCGTCCAGTACAACACGTCGTTCAACCCGAGCGACTACTTCCTCGAGCTGTTCGACGACCAGACGCTGACGCTGGTCTCGTCGAGGCGGATCCCCGACACGCCGGCCAACAACATGTTCTACCTGAGCGTCGGGCGGTTCGTCGCGTACCGCTCCGACGGCTCGAAGCTCTACGTCATCGCCAAGAGCGGCCCCATGAACGGGGTCGTCCATGCCCTCTACCCATTCGACCCGTGATGCGCACGAACCTCTTCCTCCTCCTGTTCGGTGTCGCCGCTTGCGCGTCGACATCGCCGAAGCCTCCGACGAACGTCCACTCCAACGGCCAGGTCCGCTGGGAGTACAAGATGGTCAACGGAGTCCCCCATGGTCCCGGCCACGTCTACTACGCCGACGGCACGCTCAAGTCCGAAGGCGAGTACGTCAACGGCGTGAAGCACGGCCTGTTCAAGTTCTACCGGCCCGACGGTGAGCTCGAGCAGCAGACCTACTTCTACAAGAACGTCGCCGTGTGGAAGTCGACCGATCCGAATGCCGAGCCACCGGACGAGCTGATCAGCGGCCTGACCGCGTTCTCGGGCGAGCCGCCGAAGATCGGCGACGAGCTCGGCGTGAAGGGCGATCCGAACGCGCCGTCGTCGTTCCGGCTGTCGTACGACGCACCGGAACCGTACTTCTCGAGCCTCGATCGCACGGCAGGGCCGAACCGCCTCGGCGTGCAGTTCGGAGCCGGCACCGCGGGCGAGCGGCCGTTCGGCTCGGTGACGCGCTACGAGGTCTTCGGCAGCTATCGGTTCGCCGACTTCGGTGCGTACGGCTCGTTCGCGCAGTCGCAGTTCGAGGTCGAGCCGAACATGCGCCTCAGCGGGCGACAGACGCTCGAGCTCGGCGGCACGTATCAGCGCCCGGTCGCACTCGGACCGCTGTCGGTGCGCGGCGGCATCCTGTTCCCGATCAGCAGCGATGACGCGGACGGTTACCTCGCGAGCACGGCGGGCGCGATGCAGCGCGCGACCGATGCCGCGCAGTCGTTCCCGTCGACGGTTGCCGTGCGCACGTCGGCGAGCATCACGCACAAGCGCCAGCGCCTCGTCCTGCAAGGCGACGGCGGCATCGACTGGCTCCTCGGCGGTCCGAACAGCTCGCTCGATGCGCTCGCGCGCCTGAACGCGGGCGTCGGCCTGGGCTTCCGCTCGCTGATGGTTGGCGTCGAGGTCGCGAACACGCTCAGAATGAGCGAGCCGTCGCGCCACATCCACGTCATGGGCGTCAGCGGCACGTTCTGGATCAATCACATGTGGGTGACCGGCTTCGCGGCGAGCAGCCTCGACGGCGAAACCTCGGTCACGGGAGCGCTCGGCTATGAGCTCTGATCTTCGCACCCTCGTCCTTGCCGCGATGCTCACCGGTTGCGTCGTCGACGACGCACCGCTGATCGACATCGAGGCGACAGCGAAGTCGCCGGTGACGTTCGGCCCGGCCTCGACCGAGCCGCTGACGAAGGAGCAAGCGACCTACCGCTGGGACCTCGTACGCGCGCCCGACGGCAGCATCGCCGAGCCGCCGGTCGGCGACGAGACGGCGATGTTCCTGCCCGACATTCGCGGCACCTACGTCGTCGAGCGCTGGCTGTCGTACGGGCTCGCGGAGACGCTCACGCATCGCTTCGTCCTGCATGTCGCCGGCATTGCGCCGGGCGCGTTCATTCGCGGCAGCTCGCAGGTCGCGGTCGGCGACACGGCGACGCTCGACGGCAGCGAGAGCAGCAGCGTCGAAGGCAGAGAGCTCCAGTTCCGCTGGCGCCTCGCCGAGCGGCCGCGCGATAGCGTCGCGACGCTGTCGGTGACCGACGCGCCGATGACGACGTTCGTGCCCGACATGGCCGGCTCGTATGTCGTCGAGCTCGCGACGTTCGACGGCGAGCTGTGGAGCGCGCGCGTCCCGATCCAGGTCACCGCGCACTAACCGTCGAGCTCGGGGTAGTGGCGGAAGATGCCCATCTCGTTGAACGGCGGCCGCCGGTCCGAGGTGAGGTAGTCGATGATGCGCGGCCGCTGCGCGACGCGATCGCGAAGCGCGCGCAGGCGCGGCAGCTTCTGCTTCGCCATCGCCTTCGGATACGCGTACGTCAGGCCCTCGTACACCTGAAACGCGGCGAGGTCGACATACGTGATGCTGTGCCCGACGAGGACGTCGCCGTTGCGCTCGAGGATCCGTTCGAGCCAGCCGGTGAACTTCGGCAAACGCGACAGGCGGAATGACTTTGCGCGGTGCGCGGCCGCCGCCTTCTGGCGCTCGTACGCTTCGTCGACGGTCGTCGGATGGTGCGTGTCGTGAACCTCGGTGACGAGGTCGGCGATCGTCAGCGCGTAGCTCAGCGCTGTCATTCGCTGCGGCTCGTTCGTCGGCGCGAGACCGAGCTGATGACCGAGGAAGCTCGTGATCGCCGCGGTCTGCGAGAGCACGACCTGACCCGCGCGCAGTACCGGCAGCGCGAACGGAAGGAGCTGATCGAACGCGCCGTCGAGAACTTCCTCGAGCCGCGCGTCGCCGCCTTCCTCTCGGGCGACATCGACGTAATCGGCGCCGGCATCCTCGAGGACGAGCCGGATGAACTCGCCGCGCCCTTGAATCTCGGGCCAGTAGAAAAGCTCGTATCTCACGCTCCTTAAGAGGAGCAAGAGCGATGCCGCTAGTCGGAGGCCGCGAGTCCGCGGAACGCGGTCGCCTCGAGGCCGAGACGCTTGAGCGCGTCGTAGATCTCCTTGCGCGTCTTCTGCGCGAGCTTCGCGGCGAGCGAGACGTTGCCATCCGCGGTGCGCATGAGCTGCGAGTAATACGCCGCTTCGAATTGCTGCTTCGCGTCGCGATAGGGCAGGAGCTGCGTGCCGCCGGTCATCGCCGCGTTGTCGGGCAACACGACGTGCTCGGCGTCGATCTTGTCGTCCTCGGCGAGGAGCGTGGCGCGCTCGAGCAGGTTGACGAGCTCGCGCACGTTGCCGGGCCACGCATACGCGACGAGCTTCTCGAGCGCGGACGACGTCAGCCGGCGCGGCGGCCTCTTCTCCCGTAGCGCGATCAGCGACAGGTAGTGCTGCACGATCGGCGGGATGTCCTCCGGCCGCTCGCGCAACGGCGCGACGTGAACCGGGTAGACGTGGATCCGATAGAACAGGTCCTCACGGAACCGGCCTTCCTTGATCTCGGACTCGAGGTTGCGGTTCGTCGCGGTGACGAGCCGGAAGTCGACCTTGCGCGACTCCGTCGAGCCGACGCGCCGAACTGCCGACGTCTCGAGCACGCGCAGGAGCTTCACCTGCATCGCCATCGGCATCTCGCCGATCTCGTCGAGAAACAGCGTGCCCTTGTCTGCAGCCTCGAACGCGCCGACGTGCGGGCTCGTCGCGCCGGTGAACGCGCCCTTCTCGTAGCCGAACAGCTCGGACTCGAACAGCGTCTCGGGGACGGCGCCGCAGTTGATCGCGATGAACGGCTCGCGCGCGCGAGGCCCGGTGAAGTGGAGCGCGCGGGCGACGAGCTCCTTGCCGACACCGCTCTCGCCCGTGATCAGCACGGGCGTCTGGGCAGGCGCGAGCTGATCGAGCGAGTGGATGAGATCGCGGATCTGCACGCTGTTGCCGATCAGCATGTCGGCCTTGCGTCGC
>JABFXX010000517.1 GCA_013368795.1 Kofleriaceae bacterium | reverse complement strand
TCGGTGATCGGTGGGCTTGCCTGCTCGAGCAGCATCTTCTCGTCGGGCAGCACCTCGGTCGGCTCGATGCGCAGACGGAACGCGCGCTTCGACGACAGTTTCAAGAAGTTGATGAACCGGTTCGGAATCTCGCCGACGGTCTCGGCGATCTTTTCGATCGGGCTCGACTCGCTCTCGAGCAGCCTCGCCTCGGGAATGCCACCCGAGCGGTTCTGTGTGAACAGCGGCTCGGGCTGCGCGGCGGCAAACGGCGCCTGCGGTTGCGCGGGCCCGATCGGACCTTGCGGCGCCGCACCGTGGCCCGTCGGCGTGAACGGCTGCGGCTGACCCGCGGCGAACGGCGACTGCTCGGGAGGCGTGAACGTCGGCTGCGTCGTCGCGCCGGAGATCGACTGCGGCTGTGTCGCCGGCCCCGACGCGTACTGCGGCACGCCCGCCGGCCCCGAGTGTGGACCGCCGATCGGCCCTGACTGCGGAACACCCGTCGGTCCCGAGTGTGGAGCACCGGCGGCCGGCCTCGGCACGCCCGCGCCCTGCTTCGGCACTGCGGCGCCCGGCGGAGGCGTATGCGCAGGTGGAGGCGCTGCGGCGCTCGGCGGAGGCGTATGCGCAGGCGGCGGCGTGTGCGGTGCGAACGGCTGCGCCGGCTGTCGAAGCGGCGGCGACTGCGTGGTTCCGGATCGCGTCGGCGGCGGCAACCCGCGGCGTGGCTGCTGCTGCTGAGTTGGCGCAGGGAACCCGGCGAGCGTCGACGACGGGTCGGGCTCCTTCTCCGGATCGTCTCCATCGGATGACGACATGGCCTACATCGTACCGGCTCTTGCCGTCGGATTCGCGCTGCGCCGGACCTGATGATCCGAGCGCGCGCAGGCGGTGGCGTGATCAGCGCTTGCCGAGGACGAAGGGCGCGACCGAAGCCTCGTAGTTCGCCGCGATCTCCTCGAGGCTCCTCAGGCGCCGGCGCCGGTTCGGCCGCTCGTACACCGTCGTGGGGCGCTCGTCGAAGTCGTCGCGCGGTACAGCTCTGCGCATCACGCGCTGGCAGTGCAACGGCCATTCCTCCCGTCGTGTAGCCGAACTGCGCAGGATTCCTTCGGCTCCCTGTTCGGATGTTGCACAGCTGTGCAAGCTGCTACCGCCTCGCGCGCGCCGATCGCCTCGGCGACTTCGACTCAACGCACGAGCTTCTTCTTCGGCGTCGCATAGCGACCGAACAGGTCCCCGAGCGAGCCCTCGAGCGCCTGGTCGCCCTTGTTCGTCGCGACGACGAACGCGATGTGTTCGTCGGGCGCGACCATCGCGGTCGCGTACCACATCGTGTTGCTGCCGCTGTGCACGAGCAGCTTGCCGCGCGCGTTCGTCACGACCATCCAGCCGCCCGCGTAGCCCATCTGCGCGCTCGCCGTCGTCAGGTGCTGCATCGTCGCCGGCGACACGAGCGCGGGTTGTCCCGTCGCAAACACGTTCAGGAACTTGCCGTAGTCACCGAGCGAGCAATGCACGGTGCCCGCGGGCCCGAGCCCCGGCGGATTGTCGGCGGCGGGCCCCGGCTCGATCGGCGTGCCGCCCGCATCGTGACCGCGCGGCTGATCGACGAGCGTCTTCGTGCCCGGCGCGCCGAAGCCGCACGACTTCATGTCGAGCTTGGCAAACAGCTCGCTCTTGATGAGGTCCTGCCAGCGCTTGCCCGTCACCTTCTCGAGCGCGGCGCCGGCGATCATGTAGTTCGCGTTCGAGTAGGCGAACTCGCCCGCCTTCTGTTTCGGCGGCGCCGCGAGCGTTGCCTTCACGAACTTCGCGCGCGCGACCGTGTCGTCGAGCTTCTCGCCGTCATCCCAGAGCTGCTTCCACAGCGCGGCGGGCGGCTCGGCGGGCGTGCCGCTCTGGTGGCGCAGCACCTGATCGAGCGTGACGCTGGCGTACGCCGGATCGAGCTTGTCGCCCGCGAACAGCTTGCCGAGCGTGTCGTCCCAGTGAAGCGCGCCACGATCGACGTAGATCCCGACGAGCAGCGCGGTCATCGCCTTCGTGTTGGAGCCGAGGTGCCACTCGTCGGCGTCGGTGACCTTCGTCGGATCGCCGGCCTTGCGCACGCCGACCGACGCCATCTCGACGAGCTTGCCGTCGCGCCACGCTGCCGCGGCGAGGGCCGGCAGCCCGAGCTTCGCGCGGATCTCCTCGAGCTGCGTCGCGAGGTCTTTCTGCGCGACCGCTGCATCTCCCGGCGCGGCCTTCGGCGGCGGTGGCGCATTCAGCTTCGACTCGTTCTCCTTGCAGGAGACGAGCGCCAGTACGAGGAGGACGCGCCACATGGACGCATCATCGCCCGAGAACCCGTGGAGCGTGCAGGTGCGGCCGGTTCGTCTCGAAATCGAAGCCTACTTCGCCGGCTTGCTGGCACCCCGGTACGCAGCGAGCGTCCGCCACGCCGGATACCACTGCGGCACGAGCTCGACGAGTGCGGATCGGCTCGCAGACTTGCGCAACACGGGCACGGACTCCTCGAGCAGGCGGCGGATCTCGTCGGCACCCTCGTGGTTCGCTGCGAGCGCACGCGCGAGGAGGAAGCTCGCGAGCGCATGCTCGTCGTCACTCAGCCGTGCGGTCAGCTCCGCGGCCCGCCGCAAGAGCAGGATCGATTCTGCGAGCTGGCTGTCGTCGTCGCCGGCGAGCAGTACCTCGCCGAGGACCCGCGCCGAGAGGCCGACCTGCGGATGGCGCGGCCCGTAGGCATGCTCGACTGCGGCGAGCGCATCACGGCAGGCGGCAGGCGCACCGGTGTCGCCGGCCGTGTACAGCGCCTCGCACAGACCGCTGCGCACGTCGGCGGCGACGGTCGGGTCCGTGTCAGCGTCGAGGGTCGCGGCAATCGCGCGGTACTCGGCGACACCACGCTCGCCGTGTCCCGCGAACAGCTCGTTGGTCGCCAGGTTCATCCGCGCGTTCAGCGTGCTCGGCGATCGCCGACCGTAGGCGGCCGTGTACAACTCGACGGCGCGGCGATAGTCGCGCGCCGCCGCATCGAAGTTCGAGGCGAGCGTGCCGATCTGGCCGCGGATCAGAAGTGGCAGCGCGAGCTCGGGACGCTCCTCGCCAAAGATCGCCCGCTCGAGGTCGTAGGCGCGCTGCGCGGCTGCAGACGCCGCGGGCACGTCGACCGCGCCGAGCGCGATCACCGCCTGGACGTACGCGAGCTCGGCCTCGCGTTGTTTGTTACCGAGGCGTGCGACGATCGGCTCGGCCTCCGCGACGAGGCCGGAGGCCCGGTCTCGGTCGCCCTGAAACACCGCGGTCACCTGCGCCAGCCGGATCAGCATCGCGGCGCGACGTACGTCGTCGCCGTGCGCGGCGAGATCTCTCGCGCGGGCGAGCGCCGCGGCGGCCGCGGCGGTGTCGTCGATCGCCGCGTACTCACCGGCGAGCATCGCGTAGCGCTCCGCGGACAGCGTCGGATCGCCGAGGCCATCGGACCACGCGATGCTCTGCGCGAGCGCGACCGCGCCGGCGTGATCGCCTGCCTCGGAACGCGCGTCCGCTCGCAATAGCACCTGCCGCGCGGCGATAACCGGCGCACGGATCGCGAGCGGCGTCGGCGGTGCGAGCGCCGCCGTGATCGTCGGGCGGCAGGTCTCGACCTGGAGATGGTCGTAGATGTGATCGGCGATGTACGTTCGCAGCTCGCGATCACCGCCGAGCGCGGCCACGACCGCCGTCCGCGATTCGCTCGCGTCGTCGAGGCAGGCGCGGGTCGCGACGGCTGCCGCGTCGGTCGCGGCGCAGACGCCGAGCCATAGCGTGCGATGCTCCGAGACCTGCTGGCGCATCAGCGCGTCGACGCGCTGCCAGCGCGCGGGACCGAGCGTGGCCTGGAGCTGCGTGCGGTCGAGCGGTGACCACGCGGTCTCGATCTCGGGCGGGTTCGCGCACGGATCCGGCACCGGCTGTGCCCGCAGTGCGAGCCAGCTCGCGAGCGCCACCGCCGCGGCACCGACGACGATCCACCACGCGCGTCGCTGCGGCCGCGCGTTGCGCTCGAGCTGCGCCGCGAGCTCGACCATCGACGGCCACCGCGCGGTCGGCTCGTCGGCAAGCCCGCGCGCGAGGACCCGCTGCAGCCCACGCGGCACACCTGCGAGCGCGGCCGGATCGGTGTCTCCGGTCAGCACCTCGACGAGCGTGAGGCAGAACGCGTACTGATCGCTCGATGCGGTCGCCGCACCGCCCGCGCGAACCTCGGGCGCGAGGTAGCGCGGCGTGCCGGCAGCGCGGGTACCGTGCGCGAAGCTCCGCACGCGCGACTCGGAGTGCTCGCCGCGGGCGAGACCGAAGTCGCCGATCGCGGCCTGGCCGTCGGCGCGGACGAGGATGTTGTCGGGCTTGACGTCGCGGTGAACGAGGCCCTTGCCGTGAGCCGCAGCGAGGCCGCGCGCGGCGTCGAGCGCCACGCGTACCGCGCTTCTCCAGTCGGGGCGACGCGCCGCCCATGCGCGCAACGTCTCGCCCTCGATCAGCTCCATCGCGACGAACACGTCACCGTCGGCAAACCCGGCGTCGTAGCAAGCGATCACGCCCGGTGCCGACACCTGCGCCATCGCCTTGGCCTCGAGCAAGAGGCGATCGCGCGCGGCATCGTCGAGGCCCTGGCCGTCGATCACCTTGATCGCGACTGCGCGGTCGAGCACCGGGTCGTGGGCGCGGAACACGACGCCCATGGCGCCCGTACCGAGCGGCTCGCCGAGGAGGTAGCGGCCGAGCCGGTTCGCGCCCCCTTCGTCGGCGGCGGCACGCCCGCGCACGAGCTCCGAGCACACCTGCCTGCACCGCGCACATCCCGCGAGATGCTCGGCGACCCGCGCACGCGTGAACGGATCGATCGCGCCGTCGGCGATCGGCACCAGCTCCGCCGGGTCGGGACATGGTCCCGAGGTCACGACCACACCTGCGGGCTCACGACGCCGATGTTATCGTTGTGTGAGAGCGCATGGACCGCGAGGAGGAAGGGATCGTCCGAGGCTGTCTCGCCGGTGACGCCGAGGCGCTCGCTCGCCTCGACGAGCTCCTTCGCGGTCACACGCCGAAGTTGCGCGCCATGGGGATGGAGCCGTCCGCGATCGACGACGTGATCGCCGACGTCCGCGCGCGCCTGATCGCCGCCGACGGCGATCGGGCCGCCGCGCTGCTCCGCTACGACGGGCGCGGCTCGCTCGCCGGCTACGTGCGCGCGATCGTCGTGCGGCTCGCGATCGATCGGCTGCGCGCGGCGCGTCCGACCGCGTCGCTCGACGAGGTCGACGAGGTTGCCGCGTTCGCGATCAGCCTCGAGGCCGAGCTGACGAAGCAGGCCCACGCCGACGTGGTCAAGGCCGCGTTCCGGCGCGCGTGGGAGGACGTGCCGCCGCACCAGCGCCTGCTGCTTAGCCAGCAGGTGATCGATCAGCTGTCGATCGACGAGATCGCGGCCGTCCACGGCGTTCACCGCGCGACCGCCGCGCGGCGGTGCGTGGCCGCGCGCGAGGCATTGCTCGTCCGCCTGCGCGGCGCGCTGCGCGAGGCGCTCGGCGTCGATACCGCCACCGCAGAGAGCATCCTGTTCGCGGTCGCGAGCCGGCTGTCGGGTGTGGTCGCGCCGCACGTTGGTTAGACGGACGACCTCCGAAACGTCGCGCGGAACTTCGCGCGCGACATTTCCGGCCGGCTCCGTCTGTCCGGACATGCGAATCGAATGTCCCCTCCTCCTGGCCGTGCTCGCGGTTGGCTGCGCCCACGACGGCTACAAGCACCTGTCCCCTGAGACCATGACCGGGCGCGCGCTCTCGGTCGCACCGGTGACCGAGCAGGTCGCCCAGACCGTCGACAGCGAGTTCCGCGACGCCGCCGGTGTGAAGGTCGGCACCCAGTCGACCGTCGTCGGCTACACCACCGTGACCACGGGCTACCAGCTGAAGCTCGGCGAAGCGCCGGTCGACGAGCGCGACTTCTATCACCTTGCCGGCGACACCCGGAGCGAGGACGTCATCGCGAACGCGCGGGCGCGCGGCAAGCTGAAGAACCGGATCGGCAATGCCGTCGGGCTCGCGTCGCTCGCCGCCGCGATCGCGATCCCGATCATTGCCGGCCGCGGCGCCGCGCCGTACGCGGTCGGACAGGTGTTCGTCGTGGCGCCGATCGGCTTTGGCGTCGCGGTCTGGGGCAAGCGCCAGGTCGAGCGCTACAACTTCCCGGCTTCGCATCCGTTCGGCGCGATCCAGCAAGCGACGCCCGGGTGGGCGACGAGCCTCGACGCGCGCTGAGTCGGCGCGCGCTGATCGAGCTCAGTGCGCGACGGCGTCGATCCGGGCCTGCGCCCAGCTCGCACGCTGCACCAGGCCCGTGTACTCGGCGTCCTGGTTCTTGTCGCCCCACTTGGCGAGCTCGGCCTCGGCAGACTTGAGGTCCGCCTTGGCGGCCTCGACGTCGACTTCCTTCGCGGGAACGGCCTGCTCGACGAGGATCTCGACCGCACCGGCCGGATCGACGCGCAGGTAGCCCGACGACACGGCGTAGCGCGTACGCGCCTTGGTGCCGATCGTCAGGACGCCCGGACGGAGCGAGGTCAGCATCGGGACGTGTCCCGGCAGCAGCTCGAACTCGCCGAGCTCACCGGGAGCCTGGACGCTGTCCGTCTCGGTGTGAGCGACGACGCCCTTCGGCGTCACCAGGTTCACTCCGAGGAACGTGGCCAGTTCGCCGGCCATTACGCCCTCTTCGCGAGGTCCGCCGCCTTGGCGCGGACGTCGTCGATCGTGCCGGTCATCTCGAACGCCTGCTCGGGCAGGTCGTCGCACTTACCGGCGAGGACTTCCTCGAACGAGCGGACCGTGTCCTCGCGCGAGCAGAAGATGCCCTTCAGGCCGGTGAACGTCTCGGCGACGTGGAACGGCTGACCGAAGAACTTCTCGATCTTGCGCGCGCGCGCGACCGTCACCTTGTCGTCTTCGCTGAGCTCGTCCATGCCGAGAATCGCGATGATGTCCTGGAGGTCCTTGTAGCGCTGCAGGATGCGCTGGACTTCACGGGCGACCTTGTAGTGGCGCTCGCCGACGACCGCGGGCGACAGAATCGTCGAGGTCGAGTCGAGCGGGTCGACGGCCGGGTAGATGCCCTTCTCCGTGATCGCGCGGTTGAGCACCGTCGTCGCGTCGAGGTGGGCGAACGCCGTCGCCGGCGCCGGGTCCGTCAGGTCGTCGGCGGGAACGTAGATCGCCTGCACCGAGGTGATCGAGCCGTCCTTCGTCGAGGTGATGCGCTCCTGGAGGCCACCCATCTCCGTCGACAGCGTCGGCTGGTAACCGACGGCCGAGGGGATACGGCCGAGGAGTGCCGACACTTCCGAGCCCGCCTGCGTGAAGCGGAAGATGTTGTCGATGAAGAGCAGGAGGTCCTGCTTCATGACATCGCGGAAGTACTCGGCGACCGTGAGCGCCGAGATCGCGACGCGGGCGCGCGCGCCCGGCGGCTCGTTCATCTGGCCGTAGACGAGCGCGGTCTTCGAGAGAACCGAGCTTCCGTCGAACAGCGTCGCTTCCTTGAGCTCGTGGTAGAGGTCGTTGCCCTCGCGGGTACGCTCACCGACGCCGGCGAACACCGAGTACGAACCCGACTTCTTCGCGACGTTGTTGATGAGCTCCTGGATGAGCACCGTCTTGCCGACGCCGGCGCCGCCGAACAGGCCGATCTTGCCGCCGCGGCGGTAGGGAGCGAGGAGGTCGATGACCTTGATGCCGGTCTCGAACATCTCGACGTTCACCGACTGGTCCGTGAACTTCGGGGCCGTGCGGTGGATCGGCGAGCGCTGCTTCGCGGGCACCGGGCCGGCCTCGTCGACCGGGTCACCGACGACGTTCATGATGCGGCCGAGCACTTCCGGACCGACCGGAATCGAGATCGGCGCGTTGGTGTTCTTGACCGGCTGACCGCGGGTGAGACCGTCGGTCGTGTCCATGGCGACGCAGCGGACCATCTTCTCGCCGAGGTGCTGAGCGACCTCGACGGTGAGGTTGTCTTCGCGGTTGTCGATCGCCTTGTTGGTGAGGAGCAGCGCCGTGTTGATCTCGGGCAGCTCCGCCGAATCGAACGCCACGTCGACGACGGGGCCGATGACCTGGACCACGCGGCCCATCGAGTTAGGAGAGAAGTCGGTAGCCATGATTCGTTACCCCTTGAGAGCCTCGGCGCCGCCGACGATCTCGGCGAGCTCCTTGGTGATCGCCGCCTGACGAGCGCGGTTGTACTGAAGCGTGTAGCGCTGGATCATGTCGCCGGCGTTCTTCGTCGCGTTCTCCATCGCCATCATCTGGGCACCGAAGAACGCGGCGAGCGACTCGAGCGCCGCGCGATAGATCTGGATCTGGACGTAGAGCGGAACGAGCCGCGTGAGCAGCGCTTCCTTCGACGGCTCGTAGATGTAGTCGACCTGCTGCACCTGCTGGTCACCCTTGTCGTCGCCGGGATGAACCGGGAGGACCTGGATGACCTTGACGGCCTGGCTGCCCGCGCTCTTGAACTCGTTGTAGGCGAGGAAGACCTTGTCGACCTTGCCCGCCATGAAGTCGTCGATGACGCGGTTTGCCGTCTCGCGCGCGAGGCTCAGCGCGGTGGCGCTGGTCGGCGCGAGCTCGTAGCTCGCGATGTTCGCGTTGCGGCGCGAGAAGTGCTGGTTCGCCTTCTTGCCGATGATGCGGAGCGAGACCTCGGTCGCGCCCGACAGCTCGTTCGCCGCGTAGCGCTCGACGGCCTTGATCACGTTCGTGTTGAACGCGCCGGCGAGACCGCGATCGCTCGTCATGACGACGACCGCGGCGCGCTTGAGCTCACGCTCCTCGAACAGCGGGTGGGCGTCCTTGCCGGCGACGCCCGACAGCTCGGCGACGACCGACGTCAGCGCGGCCGAGTACGGGCGCGCCGCGATGATCGTGTCCTGGGCGCGGCGCAGCTTCGCGGCAGCGACGAGCTTCATCGCACGCGTGATCTTGCGCGTGTTCTTCACGCTCACGATGCGGTTGCGGATCGCCTTCAGCGAAGCCACTTACTTCTTCTCCTCCACAGAGAACTGCTTCGCGAACTCGGTCAGCGCATCGCGCAGCTGCTTCTCCGTGTCGCCCTCGAGCTTGCCGGTCGACTTGATCTCGCTGATCAGGCTCGCCTTGCGGCTCTTGATGAACGACAGGAGCTCCTGCTCGTAGCGGCCGAGGACGGCGACCGGGTAGTCGTCGACGAAGCCGTTGGTGCCGGCGTAGATCACGATGACCTGCTCCTCCATCGGCATCGGCGCGAACTGGCCCTGCTTGAGGAGCTCGACCATGCGCTCGCCGCGGGCGAGCTGCTGCAGCGTCGCCTTGTCGAGGTCGGAGCCGAACTGCGCGAACGCCGCCTTCTCGCGGTAGGACGCCAGCTCGAGGCGGAGGCGACCGGCGATCTTCTTCATCGCCTTCGTCTGCGCCGATCCACCGACGCGCGACACCGAGATGCCGACGTTCACGGCGGGACGAACGCCCGAGTAGAACAGGTCGGCCTCGAGGAAGATCTGGCCGTCGGTGATCGAGATGACGTTCGTCGGGATGTACGCCGAGACGTCGCCTGCCTGGGTCTCGATGATCGGCAGCGCCGTCAGCGAGCCCGCGCCTTCCTTGTCCGACATCTTCGCGGCGCGCTCGAGGAGGCGGCTGTGGATGTAGAACACGTCGCCCGGGTACGCCTCGCGGCCCGGCGGGCGGCGGAGGAGCAGCGACAGCTGGCGGTACGCGACGGCCTGCTTGCTGAGATCATCGTAAACGATGAGCGCGTGGCGGCCGGAGTCGCGGAAGTACTCGGCCATCGTGACGCCGGTGTACGGCGCGATGAACTGCAGAGGAGCGGGCTCCGAGGCGCCGGCGACGACGACCGTCGTGTACTCCATCGCGCCCGCCTTCGTGAGGCGGTCGACGACGGTGGCGACCGTGGACTGCTTCTGGCCGATGGCCACGTAGAAGCAGTACATGTTCTGGCCCTTCTGATTGATGATCGTGTCGATCGCGATGGCCGTCTTGCCGGTACCGCGGTCGCCGATGATCAGCTCGCGCTGGCCGCGGCCGATCGGAATCATCGAGTCGATCGCCTTCATGCCCGTCTGCATCGGCTCGTGGACCGACTTGCGGGCGATGATGCCGGGCGCCTTGATCTCGACCTGGCGCTTGTTCTTGCCGGTGAGCGCCTTGCCGCCGTCGATCGGCTGGCCCATCGCGTTGACGACGCGGCCGAGCAGCTCCTCGCCGACGGTGACCTCGACGATGCGGCCCGTGCGCTTCACGGTGTCGCCCTCGCGGACCGACTCGAACTGGCCGAGGAGCGCGACGCCGACGTTGTCCTCTTCGAGGTTCAGCACCATGCCCTGAACGGTCTGGCCGCCCGCGCCCTCGAACTCGAGGAGCTCGCCGGCGAGCGCGCCGGAGAGGCCATAGACGCGCGCGATACCGTCACCGGCGGTGAGCACCGTGCCGGTTTCGGTGACCGAGACCTTCTTGTCGTAGTTCTCGATCTGCTTGCGGATGATGTCGGAGATCTCTGCGGCGCGAATATCCATGATGCCGTTCCTTACTTGCTGAGCTCGTCGCGGAGGGTGCGAAGCTGGGTGCGGAGGGAGCCGTCGTAGACGGTGTCGCCGACCTTGGCGACGATGCCGCCGAGCAGATCGGGGTCTTCGCGGCGCGAGATGCTGACCTTCTTACCGGACAGCTTCTCGAGCGCGGCCGTGATCTGTGACAGCTGAGCTGGATCGAGGGCCTTGGCCGAAACGACCTCGGCCGACACGCGGCCGGCCTTCTCTTCGATCATCGCGTCCACCTCGCGCGAGATCACCGGCAGGTAGCCGAGGCGCTCGCCGTCGAGGAGGAGATAGATCGTGTTCTTCGTGAGCGGCTGCGCGTTGATGCGCTGGAGGATCGCGTCGATCACCTTGCGGCGGTCGCTGCGACGGATCGCCGGGCTCGACAGCGTCGCCGCGAGCTCGGGCGACTGCTTCATCGCCTGCGCGATCGTGCGGAGCTCGGCCCCGAGCTTGTCGAGGTTGCCGTGCTGCGAGCCGATGTCGAAGATCGCCTTGGCGTAACGACGGGACAGCATCAGCGAGCTTCCTTTCCGGCGGTCGAGCCCATGTTCGACAGGAACGTCGACACGAGCTTGTTCTGGTCGTCGCCCGTGACCTTGTCGCGGAGCAGCTTCTCGGTCGCGCCCGCGGCGGCCGCGGTCACTTCCTTGGTCAGCTGCGCGCGCGCGAGCTCGATCTCGGCGGCGATGCGCAGCTCGGCGTCGCGCTTCATCGCGGCGGCCTGGACCGCAGCGGCGTCGAGGATGCGCTTCTTGTCGGCCTCGGCGTCGGCGCGGATGCCGTCGACGAGCTTCTTCACCTCGGCGTCGACGTCCTTGATGCGCGTCTCGTACTCGGCGAGCTTGTCGGCCGCCTGCTTCTTCAGCGCGGCCGCCTCGTCGAGCGCGGTCTTGATCGCGTCGTGGCGCTCGGCCGCGACCTTGCGCGCGACCGGACCGCCGTACTTGCCAAGGATGACGAGGAGGATGCCGAAGTTCAGGAGCATCAGCACGAACGGAGGAGACATCGGCTCCTCCTCGTGCGCGACCGCGCCCGTCGCCTCGTCCTTCATCTCACCGTCGCCGTACGTGCCGCCCCACGCGTCCTTGCCGCGGTAGCCGAAGTTCAGAAAGTTGAAGTGCTTCGTCGGATCGCCGTGATCCTGGCCCGCGTGGAACTCGCTGCCCGGGCCCTCGGCCTTCTCCGAGTCACCGGCGGCCTCGTGCGTCGCGCGGCCCGCCTCGGGGTGCTCTTCGGTCTGCGCGTACGCGACGCCGCCCGCGAACAGGGCAGCGACGACGCCGATCTCGATCAACTTCTTCAGAGTGGACATCACGCGACCTCCCGGCCGAGGAGCTTCGAGGCCATCTGCTTCGCCATCGCGCTCGCCTGCGGCATGAGCTGGAGGCGCGCGGCCTCGGTCTCCTGGCGCATCTTCGCGGCGGCTTCGTCGATCGCCTTCTGCGCACTGGCGCGCGCCGCGTCGGTCACTTCCTTCTCGTGAGCGGCGGCCTCGGCGCGGACCTTACGGCCCTCTTCGTTGGCGCGGGTGCGAGCGGCGGCCAGCTGCTTCTCGTAGTTCGCGAGCTCCGCGTCGGCCTGCGCAGTCATGCGATCAGCCTCGGCGCGGGCGCCTTCGATGCCGGCCTTCCGCCGCTCGCGCAGCTGGAGGTACGGCTGGAACAGCAGCTTGTTGGCCGCCAGGTACAGCAACAGGAACAGTCCGAACTGAACGAAGACCGTCAGGTCGATGTCGATCAGTGGGTGACCTGAAGCGAGCGTCGATACAGTGTCCTGATGCATGGGCAACCTATCGAGAATCCTGGCCTTGGAGCGGGTGCCTTATAGTCTCGGCACCCGACGGTGTCAACGCTGTGATGCGCCCGGGTTTCTCGACGGTAGTGCGACAATGCGCCGCGATCGGACGGCCCCGTGAGGCGGCGCCCCCGCGCGCCTCCGAGCCACTCCGAATATGTGTGATTCCGATGAGCTAACTATTTGACGGGCGTCGGCTTCTGCGGCTGCGGCTGCTGGGCGCCAGGCTGAGTCGCGGCGCGCGGCGGCTGGGTCGCCGCCTCCATGAACGAACGGCCTTCGAAGATCACGCCCTTATCGATCTGGAGCGACGGGGTGTGCAGATCCCCCTTCACCCGACCGGGCGCATGAATCTCGATCGAGCGCTTCGCCACGATGTTGCCGACGACCGTGCCCTGCACGATCACCTCGCCGACCTCGAGCTGCGCTTCGACGACCGCGCCCTCGCCGATCACGAGCGTGTCCTCGGTGAAAACCTCACCCTTGAACCGGCCGTCGATGCGGACCGTGCCCTCGAACGTGAGCTTGCCCTCGAACGTCGCACCGCGACCGAGCAGAGTCGTGATCTCACCGGCCGCTGTCTGTCTCGCAGCTGCTTGCACCATGGGATCGTCAGCCTATCAGCGGCGATAGCGAAGATCGAGAGACGGCGCGGCCGTTGGCTAGCGCACGAGCTTCTGCTGGATGCTGATCTCGCCGTTGTCGGGCCACACGAGATCCTGCTTGTACGGTTCGTAGTCCTTGAGCCGCAGCTCGACGGTCTTTGCCGATGCCATGTCGATATCGGAGATCGTCGTCGGCGCGCGGCCGCGCAGGACGCCGTCGATGTAGATGTCGGCTCCGTCGGGGATCGTGTTGATCTTCAGCTTGCCGGTGATCGGCTCCATGATGCCCTTCACGAGCACCTCGCCGCCTCGCCTCGGAATATCGACGGTCTCGGTGTGGAGCTTGTGGCGCGCGAGTCGAATCTCGACCTCATGCCGCGTCCCGACCGGAACGCTGTCGATCGTATAGGGCGTCGCTCCGGCCATGCGCGTGCCGTCGAACGTGACCTCGGCGCCGGGCGGCACCGACTCGACGCGCACGCTGCCGACGGTCGGCGTGCTCTCGCGCGTCGCCTTGACGATGAAGAACGTGACGCCGGCGGCGACCGAGATCGCGACGAGACCCGCGAGCGCGAGCTTGATCCACCTGGGTCCGCCCGAAACCTTGTACTTGTCGCCGATCTCGTCGGCCTCGAACAGCCGCAGCTGACCGGTCAGCGTCATCTGTTTCGGCGGCGGCGCGCCGTAGGGCTGGAACTGGTAGAGCCCGCCCGGCGTCATCGGCGCCGGGCTGTAGCCGGGCTGTTGCGGGTAGCCCTGCGACGGATACGGCTGCTGCGGGTAGCCCTGCTGCGGATAGGCCTGTTGCGGATACGGCTGCTGCTGCGAGTAACCTTGTTGCTGCGGGTAACCCTGCTGCGGCCCGAAGTCGGGCGCGGCCGGCAGACCCGGCGGCGTCGGCACGCCGAGCGGCAGCCCCGAGGCGTCGGTGGTGTAACCGTTGTACTGCGGCTGCCCTTGCGGCGGCGTGCGCATCGGCTGCATCGGCGGCGGCGGCTGCGTCTTGCTGTGCGCGCGCGGGTTCGGCGCGCTCGGTGCGGGTGCCAGCGCCTGCGTCGGCACGGCGCCGAGCGGCGTGCGGTTCGCGACCGGCGACGACGACGACTGGCGGATCGTCGCCTGCGCGGAGTCCTCGCTGCGCGACGTTTGCGTCGGAGCACCGGGACGCGGCGCCGGCATCGGTTCGCTCGCCTGAGAGCCGACGATCG
>JABFXX010000698.1 GCA_013368795.1 Kofleriaceae bacterium | reverse complement strand
GGCCGCGTCGCTGCGGCTCGGTGTCGCGTGGGCCTCGCAGGCGGGCCACGACGGGGTCGCCGTGTTCACGTGCGACCAGCCTCGCCTGTCGGTCGCGCACGCGCGCGCGCTCGTCGACGCGTTCCGGGCCGGCGGCGGCGCGGCAGTCGCGTCGCGCTACGAGGGCACGCTCGGCGTCCCCGCGGTGTTCGGCCGCGCGCGCTACGCGGAGCTGTTCGCACTGCGCGGCGATCAGGGAGCGCGCTCGCTGCTCCGCCGCGATCCGGCGGTCATCGCGATCGATTGGCCCGACGGTGCGCACGACGTCGACACGCCCGCCGACCTCGCCAGCTTGTCGACGGCCTGACGTCAGAACAGCGGCTCGACCACGATCTGCTCGCCGGGCATCAGCGGCTCGGCGAACCAGAACAGGATCCGGTCGCCGACCGCCTGCGCCGTGAACGAGGTCGCCGTCCCGCCCTTCGTGACCCTCGCGTGCCGCGCACCGCCGAGCGACGTCTCGAGCGCGAGCCCCGCCGTGATCGGCGCGGCCGCCGTGATGACGAACGCCGACGCGTGCATGACGTCGTCGATGTAGATGCCTCCTTCGCTGCGCGCGATCTCCTCGCCGACGGTCAGCGGCGGATCGACGAGGCGCCCCAGCAGGTCCTGGCACGAGATGCCGTCGGCGGGCGCGATCGCGATCGCGGAATGCGATCGCTTCGGCGTGGTGTCCCCGAACGGCGCACGACCCATGTTCCAGGACAGCGTGTACGTGCCGCCGGCGGCCTCGACCGCTTCGTCGCCGTACGCGACGGCGATCAGGTGGTGGTCGACGCGCGTGCAGCCTCGGGCGCCGGCGCTGCCCGGGGTCCGCACGGTGTCGTCGGGGCCGAGGTCCGTCTCCGACCTGAACGACCAGAACGTCGCGTAGACGTAGCTCGCGTCGCCGGCGCCACACGTGCAGCTCCCGGTATCGGGGATCGCGCCTGCGCGGATATCCTCGTCGACGCGATCGATCCGCCCCGAGGGGAAGAACGTATACGTGGTCCTGCCGGTCAGCTTCTCCGGACCATGCGCGCATCGATACGGCACCTCGAAGGCGATCGCGACGCGCGCGACCGATGGGCCGGCGAGCTGGATCTCGACGTCGGAGGAGCCCGGCTCTCCGCCGATCGCGCGGCCTCCGGGGTACAGGAGCACGCCGGCGAGACTCTGGACGCACGTCACCGGCGGCGCGACCAGGTTCGTGCCGCTGCCGGTCGTGAGCGCGACCGGGAGCGCGAGCGACGGATCGTCGCCGAACGTCATCGTGTACGGCCCGAACGACACCCCGAGTGGCGCACTCGAGATTGCAACCTGCCCGCTGCGGTCGGGCCCGGACGGTGGAGATGCGCATGCGACGACCACTCCCACGACCGACGACCACCTCATACCGCCACCACTATAGCTGCTACGCTGAGGTCGTGACCTGGTCGACGGTGATGGTGCTCGTCGCGTTCGCCGGTGTTGCACTCGCAGACGACCAGCCGACTCAGCTCCCGCGACCCGACGTCGAGCCGTCGGTCGTCCCGGCGCTCGTCTCGACCGGCATCACGGCCGGTGCCGTCGTGGTCGCGGTGATCACGCATGGCAAGGCAGCCGACCGCGCCGACCTCGCGCGATTCGCGCTGACGCAGGAGGCGTACGACGCCGATCGCCACGCGATCTCGCAGTGGAGCTCGGTCAGCGGCGTGTCGATCGGCGTCGCGGCCGCGGGCGCCGCGGTCAGCGGCTACCTGTTCTACCGCGCGTTCAGCACGCGCTCACACGTCGAGGTCGACGCGACCTCGCACGGCGGCGCGATCGCGATCAGCGGCCGCTGGTGAGCTCGCGGACGAGAATCTCGACCGTCTCGCGCGCACGCGGCAGCTCGTCGCCGCGCAGCGTGATCCCGCCGACGACCGCGTGACCGCCGCCGCCGAGCCGCGCGCACAGCTCGCCGATGTCGTGGCGCCGCTTCTCCTTCGTCCACGGATTCACACCGACGGAGATCTTGATGCTCGTCGGCGTGCGCGTGCCGGAGACGGCATAGAGGCACTGCGGATACAGCACGTAGCCGAGAAAGCCCGGGCTCCGCGCGCCGACATCGTCGAACCGGTCGAACACGATCACGTCGTCGTGCCACACGCCGAGCTTTCTGACCGCGTCGATCTCCTGCGCGCGCTCGGTCTCGACCGAGACGAGCTGCGCTGCGAGCTCGGGCCGGGCCGCGACCTCGGCGAGTGAGCCGCGCGACAGCCAGTCGACGTACGTCGCCGTATCGAGCGGCGACCGGCCGTGGGCGAGCCACGCGGCGAGGCGCTGCGCCGGATTATCGAGCGCGATCGCATCGGCGGCGCTCTTGAACTGGGCGGCGTCGATCGTGTCGGCCCACTTCACCGCATCGGCGAGGTGCGGCGGGACCTGCCAGCCGTACTTCTCGGTCAGCGACTTCGCGATGAGCCCCGCGCAGGACGGCGCCGAGGGATCGAAGAACCAGGTCGCCAGGTGCTCCCTGTCGAAGTACCCCCGCAGCGAGGCCGGCTGGAACGCCGTCGGATGGTGATCGAACCACCAGCGCATCCGGGTGTCGGCGCAGAATCTGAAGTCGACACATGCGTGGTCGTCCGCGTCGAGGGGCACCCCCTCGAACGGATTGCCGTCCCGATGGATCATCCCAACGGGTTGGATGGAGACGTCCCGCTCGATCACGTCCCGGTAGAACGCTGAAAACAGCGCTGCCGATGTCGTGCCGTCGAAGCAGGCGTCGTGAAAGAAGATCTTGAGGACGCGCGCCAAGGGCGGAACCGATGATACCGCGCTCCGGGGATCCGCATAGCCCCGCAGTGTGTCGGGGTAGGTGTTACCTTCCCGGCATGCTTTCGGCCTCGACCCACAACTGGCTGCTGTCCGGACACCTGATCGGCGTTTTCCTGTGGGTCGGTGGCCTGTTCTCGACGTACTGGCTTCTACGCATCCACGCGCAGGCCCCCAAGGACGTCCACGAGAAGCTCACGCTGATGGAGCGATCGCTCGCGATGGCGATGGATCTCGCCGCGATGCTCGCGATCGTGTGCGGCGTCGTCATGGCGGTTTCCAAGGACGTCACGCACCCGACGTCCAATCTGTTCTCGTACCCGCATTCCGGCTGGTTTCACGCGAAGCTCACGCTCGTCGTCCTCGGAATTCTTCCGGTGCACGGCATCGTGCGCGGCCGGATCGCCAAGTTCAGCCGAGGCCAGGTGACGGGGATCCCACAGTGGCTGTGGAGCCTCTTGCTCGCAGCGATCTGCGGCATCGTGATCCTCGTGATCCGCCGCCCGTTCTAGATGCGGACCATCCTGCACGTCGACCTCGACGCGTTCTACGCGGCGGTCGAGCAGCGGGACGATCCGAAGCTGCGCGGCAAGCCGGTCCTCGTCGGTGGCTCGGCGCGCCGCGGCGTCGTCGCGTCGTGCTCGTACGAGGCGCGCACGTTCGGCATCAAGAGCGCGATGCCGATGGCAGAGGCGCTCCGCCGCTGTCCGCACGCGATCGTCGTGCGCCACCGCATGGATCGCTACGTCGAGGCCTCCGAGCGCTTCTTCGCGATCCTCGGCGACTTCTCTCCGGAGGTCGAAGGCCTGTCGCTCGACGAGGCATTCCTCGATTGCACCGGCAGCGAGCGCCTGCTCGGCGACGGCAGGACGATCGCGACGACCATCAAGCAGCGCGTGCGAGACGAGATCCGGCTCGTCGCGTCGGTCGGCGTCGCGCCGATCAAGCTCGCCGCGAAGATCGCGTCGGATATCTGCAAGCCCGATGGCCTGCGCGTGATCGCGGAAGGCGAGCTGCTGCCGTTCCTTCACGCGCTGCCGGTGACGCGCCTGTGGGGCGTCGGCGAGGCGACGCGCGAGGCGCTCGCGAGCCTCGGCCTGTCGACGGTCGGCGACGTCGCGCGCTATCCGGAGTCCGCGCTCGTCGGCCGGCTCGGTGCGGTGACCGGTCACCATCTCGCGGCGCTCGCGCGCGGCGACGATCCGCGGCCGGTCGAGCCCGAGCACGAGGCGGTGTCGGTCGGCCATCAGGAGACGTTCGACGACGACATCGACGACAAGGGCGAGCTCTCGGTGATCCTGCTCGACCAGGCCGACCGGGTCGCGGCGCGCCTCCGCGACAGCCACCTGAGAGCACGCGCGGTCGTCCTCATCATCAAGTACGACGACTTTCGCCAGATCACGCGGCGCACGACACTCGACGCGGCGACGAGCGACGGCGGCGTGCTCGCGCGCACCGCGATCGAGCTGCTCTCGAAGGTCACGGTCGAGAGCCGCAGGGGCAGCCGCGTCCGGCTGTGCGGGATCTCGGCGACGAACCTCGAGCCGCGCGATGCGCCACGCCAGCTCCTGTTCGACGAGGCCGCGCGCGCCAGGGGCGAACGACTCGGCGACACCCTCGACAAGGTCACGGCGAAGTTCGGCAAGGCCGCGATCAAGCGGGCAATTCACGTCCCGCGCGGCTCCGGCGACGACTCCGAGTGACTTTTCCGGTTCCCAGCGCGCCGACCTGGCGTGTCATAGGGGGCAGGACGCCATGCTTCGCCTCGCCTACGCCCTTCTCGCCGTCGCGCTCGTCTCGAGCAGCGCACGCGCCCAGACCAGCGACGCGGTCGAGACGTTCGCGATCGTCGTCGGCTCCAACACCGGCGGTCCCGGCCAGACCGACCTGCGCTACGCCGAGGACGACGCGCGTCGCGTCGGCAAGCTGCTCGTCGATCTCGGCGGCTACGACGCCCAGGCCGTCGAGGTGCTCGCGCATCCCTCGCCCGACGAGCTGCGCGCGCGCATCGCGAAGCTGCGCGACAAGCTCGACGCGATCGAGGCGGCGGGTCGCCGCACGCGCCTGTTCTTCTATTACAGCGGCCACGCGCGGGCGACCGCGCTCGATCTCGGCAAGGACCAGATGCCGCTCGCCGAGCTGCGCGAACGCCTGCTCGCGATCAAGACGACGGTCACCGTCATCGTCCTCGACGCCTGCCAGAGCGGCGCGTTCTCGCGCGTGAAGGGCGCCGAGCCCGCCGCCGACTTCTCGTTCAACTCCAAGCAGCAGCTCGACGCGACCGGCGTCGCGGTGCTCGCGTCGTCGACCGGCAGCGAGCTGTCGCAGGAGAGCGAGCAGCTCAAGTCGTCGTACTTCACGCACCACCTGCTCGTCGGCCTGCGCGGCGCGAGCGACGCGAATCGCGATGGCCTCGTCACGATCGACGAGGCGTATCGCTACGCGTATCACCAGACGCTGCTCTCGACGGCGGAGACCGCGGTCGGCGGCCAGCACGTCACGCTCGAGGTCGACCTCAAGGGTCACGGCGAGGTCCCGATGTCGTTCCCGCGCGCCGCGACGTCGCACATCGAGCTGCCCGGCACGCTCGAGGGCAAGACGCTCGTCGAGGACAAGCGGTCGAGCACGGTGATCGCCGAGACGTACAAGGCCAAGGGCGCCGCCGTGCGGATCGCGGTCGCGCCCGGCGAGTACCGCGTGATCGTGCGCCGCGGCAAGACGCTGTCGCGCTGCGAGGTCAGCGCCGGCGGAATCGTCGACCTCGATCACTGCACGAACCAAGCGATCGTCGAAGCGACGACGAAGGGCGGCGACGACGACTACGTCGCGCGACCGACGCGCGTCGAGATCATGCTGTCGCTCGGCGGCGAGCACGACGACGCCTACACCGACAACCTGAAGGCGTTCGGCTACGAGGAGCAGGGCCTGTTCAAGACGAGCTCGGCGATCGAAGCGATCGTGCTGCGCTACTGGAGAGGCGGCATCTGGTTCGGCGGCACGATCGGGCACACGACGATGCCGAGCTGGCGCCAGCAGGTCAGCGGCTCTGACTTCGAGCAGAACTTCACCTGGGGGATGACACGCGTCGCTGCGGTCAGCCGCACCGAGTACGAGCTCGCCGAGACGGGCTTCTTCTCGCACCTCTCGCTGTACGTGCAGGCGACCGTCGGCCTCGGCATCGGCCGCACGCGCCTCGTGAACGCCGACCACATGACGTTCGACGACACCCACTACGGCCTCGCGCTCGGCGGCGGCTTCGGTCTTCACCTCGAGAGCCCGAACATCCTCGGGTTCGGCATGACGCTCGGCTACGAGAACGACGCGGCGTGGGTCATCAAGGACCTCATCGGCAACACCCACGTGAGCGGCGGCAATCGCGTCGCCTTTGCACTCTCCTACGGATTCTAGAGGCCCACATGCGACGCATCCCTGCACTGTTCGTTCTCGCGGCGCTGACGCAGGTCGGCGCCACGGACTGCGGCACCGTGATCCGCGACTCCGGCTTCGACCTGTGGTGCGGCGAGGAGCTGTGCTCGTGGAAGGTCGAGCGCGGCGAGGTCAAGCGCGTGCCGACGTGGAACGAGGGCGACTCCGGCCTCGAGCTCGTCGGGCCCGACACCGCGATCGCGCAGCTCACGCCGGTCGACTCGGCGGACGGCTACTGCCGCGACAACGAGGACGGCGGCGAGACCTGCGAGCATCCCGCCGACGTCTGTATCGAGATCAGCATGATCGCGAACATCGAGAAGAACGCGGCCGTCGAGCTCAACATCGACATCTCCGGCGACGGCACGATCGACTCGAGCGAGCGCCTGCCGACCGCGAAGTGGAAGCCGCTGTCGTACCGGATCGTCGTCGCGAGGCCGTTCGCCGGCATCCGGTTCCAGCTCGCAAAGTCGGGCAGCGGCAAGGCGCAGCTCGCGAACATCGGCGCGGAGCTCGCGAAGAACTGCGAGGGCCTGCCGGTGATCCGTCAGGACAGCGTGCCGAACGGCTCGCCGTGCCTCGAGGCCGCTGACTGCGCGAGCGGCATGTGCGGCGACCACGCGGCCCCTCCGCCGTTCGGCGGCGTCACGGGCTTTCTCACGCCCGACATGGTCTGCCGCGGCTGCGTCGCGGGTAGCTGCGGCACGAACGAGATCTGCGGGCTCGGCGACGCGGCATCGCCGGTGCGCGAGCCACCCTCGGCGTGCGTCGCGATCGGCAGCAAGCAACTCGGCGAGCAGTGCAACGCCGACGTCGTCGACGCGGGCACCGGCCAGTACGTCAGCGAGTGCGCGAGCGGCTACTGCACGAACCACATGTGCTCGACGTGCACGCCCAGTCCGCCGGGCAATCGCGCGGGCGGCTGCACCAATGGCGAGACGTGCGGCGTCGCGATCCCGAGCGAAGGCCTCGACATCCACTACTCGTCGTACGTGTGCAGCCCGCACGGCAAGCGCCGCGTCACCGGCGAGCCGTGCACGAGCCACGACGACTGCGCGAGCGGCACGTGCAACGGCACCGAGCGCAAGCAATGCCGGGACGGCCGCCAGTGCGGCAGCCCGCTCCAATGTCCGTTCGCGGACGGCCTGCAGTACGGCGAGTGCTCTACAGTCGGCGTCCAAGGTGGAACCTGCAAGTGATCCGCAGGCGGCGTATCGCGCCTACGGCCCCGCGCTCGTGCGCAAGGCCGAGCGCGTGCTGCGCAGTCGCGAGGACGCTGTCGACGTCGTGCACGCGTTGTTCGTCGATCTCATTCCGCGCTGGACCAAAGACGTGGACCTCCCCTACCTCTACCGCGCCGTCACGAATCGCTGCCTCAACATGGTGCGCGATCGCGGGACGCGTGCACGCCTGCTCGAGCGCGAGGCTGTCGCCGCCGCGCCTGTCGGACGCGTCCGCCTCGATGACGAGGTGGTCGGCGTGGGGCTGATCGGCGCGCTCGCCGAACGGCTCGACGCGGGCCACCTCGAAGTACTCGTCGCGCGATTCGTCGACGACATGACCCAGGACGAGATCGCCGACCAGCTCGGCCTGTCCCGCAAGACGATCGGCAAGCGCCTCGATCGGATCCGCGACGAGGTGACGAAGCTCCGCAAGGAGGCGGCCGCCGTATGACCGCCGCGCAGTGCATCGGCGAGCCGATCAGCTGGCTCCGCCTCGAGCGGTTCGCGCTCGCCGGTACCGACGCGCAGATCCGCGACCACGTCGCCGCGTGCCCCGCGTGCAAGCAGTGTCTCGACGACATCCAGCGCGACGTCGTCGCACTGCCTCCGCTGCCCGCGATCGCGCCACGGCGCCGCTGGTGGACGCTCGCGCTGCCGATCGCCGGTGCGCTCGCCGCCGCCGCGATCGCGCTCGTGATCATCCGGCCGCGCGCCCCCGCGCGCGAGAACATCGCGCATGTGAAGGGCCTGGGCGAGGTCGTCGTCGATGTCGTGCGCGAGCGCGGCGGCACGTTCCGCGAGGACGTCCGCACCTTCGCCGCCGGCGACCGGTGGAAGGTCGTCGTCACGTGCGCGCTCGCGAAGACCGCGTGGCTCGATGTCGGCGTCGTCGAGGATGGCGCGCGCAGCGCCGACTATCCGCTGGCGCCCGCGCAGATCGCGTGCGGCAATCGCGTCGTCATCCCCGGCGCGTTCCGCCTCACCGGCGACAAGCCAAACCGGGTCTGCGTCCACGTCGCAACGGCCGCCACCGCGAGACCCACTGCGCTCGCGCCCGGCGATCCCGACGTCGCGTGCGTGACGCTGCGCCCGGAGTAGCTACTTGAAAGCGCCGAGCCAGGTCTGAGAGGTCGCGTCGGAGCCGACGGCGACGGCGGTGAACACGCCGCGACGCCAGCCTTCTGCCCGTAGCTCGCCGTCGCGGCGGGTGACGTGCTTGGACGGGATCCCTCGCGCGTGCGCGACGAGATACGTGACGTGCTCGCCGGCGATATCGAGCCGCATCAGCGCGACGCCGCGCTTCAAGATCTCGAGCCGCTTCGCGCCGATCACCTTGACCGCATCGCTCGGCAGCGGTGCGCCCTTGCCGACGACACCGATCGACCACGCGCGCAGCTCGGCGGGCGTCGGGTTCTCGAGGTCCCACGGGCCGGCGTCGGCGTGGTGGGCGATCGCCTCGGTCACCATCACGTCGTGGCGCGCCGGGAGAAGGAGATAGATCGCGACGACCGTCCCGATCAGGACGGACAGCGTGAACAGGAGCGAGACCGAAACGCGCCGATGGGGCGGCCGCGGCGGCGTGACGAGCGCATCGTCACCTTCGATCGGTCCTACGGCCTCGGCTTCGACGAGATGCATGGGGCAAAGGTCGGTTCGCTGCCGAACCGGCGGACGAACTCTGTCGTTACCTTGGCATGGAACGCCGCGGCGTCGACAGTTTCACCGGGTTCGATCTCCAGGTGCCGACACAGCAGGTCCTCTCCCGGGTGGCTCGCCGCCAGGACCGTGGCGTACGCGCGCACGTCCGGTGCGTGCGCATAGTGGACCATGGCGCTCTTGCCGGTCGGATAGTCGAGCAGGCCCTCGGCGATCCTGACCTGGAGGATCCCCTCCTCGGCCGGCGCGTGCTGGGCGGCCTCGGCCAGCGGGTACCACGGACAGAATCTCACACCGATAAGGTACCGTCCGGGCGTGGAGCAGATCGAGCTGGACCTGCGCGTCCGTCGCGTCGAGTTCGGTGCGTCCACGCGGCCCGCGGATCGGATCGTCCACGCCGATGCACACTCGGTCGCGGTCGCAGAGCCTGCTGGCTCGCTCGACGCGATCTACATCGATCCGCCGTTCGGGACCGGCACGATCCGGCAGGGACGCGGCCTGCGCTACAGCGACCGCGCAGACGATCCCGACGCGTTCGTCGCGTGGCTCTCGCCGCTGCTCGAGGCCAGCCGCGACGCGCTCGCCGCGCACGGCTCGCTATTCGTTCACCTCGACTATCGAGCCGTGCACTACGTGAAGGTCGCACTCGATCGCCTGTTCGGCCGCGACCGGTTCGTCAACGAGATCGTGTGGTGCTATGCCGTCGGTGGAAAGAGCCGTCGCGGCTTCGGCCGCAAGCACGACACGATCCTCTGGTACGCGCGGACCGACGACTGGGCGTTCTACCCCGACGCCGTCCGCGTCCCCCGGCGAGGCGGCTCTCACATGCGCCTGGTCGACGGCATCCAGGAGAAGACAGATAGGAAGACAGGCCGCGTCTATCGCTACCCGGTGCACGCAGGCAAGGTTCCGGAGGACTGGTGGACCGATATCGAGACCCTGAATCATTCAGACCGCGAGAGGACAGGCTACCCGTCGCAGAAACCCGGGCGCCTCGTCGAGCGCGTGCTCTGTGCGGTGACGAAGCCGGGCGACCGCGTCGCCGACTGGTTCTCGGGCTCGGGGACGACGGCCGCTGTGGCGCAGCGGCTCGGACGTGGCTTTGTGGTCGCCGATCGCGAGGCGGATGCCATTGCGGTGTGCACGAAGCGACTCGTCGCGCAAGGCCACGAGCTGGCCAGAGCGGGTACGCCGCCACCCGCTCTCGAAATTCATCGATAGTTTCTTTGAGGTCCAACGCTTGCGGCAACCGAAGCGCCGGGCGAGTATTCCGGAGTTAGAGCGATGACGGCCGAAGGACCAGACGAGGCCACCACGCGCGTGACGCTCGAAGCGTGGCTCGTCACGGATGTCGGTGTGGTTCGCGAGCACAACGAAGACTCCGCGCACATGGATCCCGACGCGGGATTCTTCATCGTTGCGGACGGCATGGGTGGCCACGCCGCCGGCGAGGTCGCCTCGGCGATGGCGGTCGAGACCGTCAAGACGACGCTCGAAGCTTCGCGCACCGAGGTCGAGGCCTTCCGCAAGGCGCCGAGCGATGCCGGCCGTCGCGGCCTGGTCCAGCTCCTCCAGAACGCGGTGCTCTCGGCCCACCAGGCGGTGTTCCAGCGCGGCCAGGCCGAGCAGGACAAGCAGGGCATGGGCACGACGCTCGATGTCGTGCTGGTCGCCGGGGCCGAGGCGTTCGTCGCCCACGTCGGCGACAGCCGCACGTACCTCGTCCGCGAGGGACGGTCGTCGCAGATCACGACCGACCACACGGTCGCCGAGGTCCTCGTCATCGAGGGCAAGCTGACGATCGAGGAGGCGCAGGTCTCCCCGCTGAGGACGATCCTCGTCAACGCGATCGGCGTCTCGGCCGATGTCGGCGTCGAGATGGCGCACGTCACGCTCAAGAAGGGCGACCGCCTGCTGCTCTGCAGCGACGGCCTGCACGACTACTTCCCGGTCGAGGAAGAAATCGCGCAGCGGATGAGCGCCGAGAAGCCGGGCGAGGCTCTGAAGGAGATGGTCGAGCTCGCGAAGACGCGCGGCGGCCACGACAACATCACCGGCGTCGCCGTCCACGTCGTCGAGATCCAGGAAGCGGCGATCCCCGAGCGCGTCGGCGACGACTCGACCCAGCCGGTCGATGTCGGCGGCAATCCGTTCGCGGCCGACGAGCCGACGCAGACCCAGCTCCCCGGTGCCAGCAGCAGTAGCTCGGCGCCGACGATGCCCACGCTCAAGCACACCCAGCCGATGCGCGCGATCGATCCGGGCACGGCGCCGACGATGCCGCCGCCGATGGGCGCCGGCAAGAAGGGCAAGGGGAAGGGCAAGGGCAAGGGCAAGGGGCATGACGACGTCGATGTCGAGGCACCGACCGTCCAGGCCGACGTCGACGTGCAGGCCGCGCTCGCCAAGGAGCGCGAGAAGCAGGCCGCGAGGAACGGCGAGAAGACCGACGACAAGCCGGGCGATGGCGTCCCGAGCGAGAACGTCGGCACGGCCGACACCGGCCGCGTCAAGAAGGACTAGCGGCGCGCTGGTTCGCGGCGCTCGAGCCGCGAGCCCGGCCCTTCCCTTCCGTACAGGCGAGCGCTTCGCGAGCCGATTAACGACGGGCGGGCTCGCGGCGCTCGAGCCGCGAGGTCGCCAGAATCTCGACGCGATCCTCGGCGCGCTCGGCATCGGTGACGATCACGTCGCCCCGGCGCGCGCGCTCGAATGCGCGATTCGCCTCGGTACGGTTGCGCTTGAGCAGGCGCAGCGGGACGCGGCCGGCGTTGCTGCAGCCGAACAGCTCCTGCTTGCCCTTCGCCGAGAACGGCGCGCTGACGACGCGCCACGCACCGGCGCTGTCGACGAGCGGCGCGGCGTCGTGCCGGAGCACGAGGTAGCTGAACTTGAGGCCGCTATCGCGCAGGTGGGTGATGCGCGCGAGCTCGGCGGTGCGCGGCGGCAGCGTCACGTCGCGATCCTCGTGACACCAGTCGTCGGCGGTCTCGAGCATCGGGCACGGCGCGAGCGTGCGCGTGCACGGCGCGAAGATCGTCGCGAGCTTGTCGGCGATCACCGCATCGCGTAGCTCGTGCAGCGCGCGCGACGTGTCCTTGAGCGCCGGCTCGATCGCGATGACGGCGCCGTCGGGGGCGGTCGCGGCGAGCGCCCGGCGGAGCAGATCGAGGCGCGCCTCCGCGGGTAGCTCGTTGAGCACGGTGCCCATCACCACGAGGTCGGCCTGCGGCAGGGCCGTCGCGGCGACGTCGGCGACGCGCGTCGTCACGCCGACGACGATGTCCTTCTTGGCCGCGAGGTCGCGCAGCGCGCCCGCGGCGATCCGCAGCGCGTCGACGTCGTGATCGATCGCGAGGATCTCGAACGCCGCCTCCCCGGTCGCGTCGGAGACGAGCGTCGATACGATGCCGAGGCTCATCGCGCCGCAGCCGGCGCCGACGTCGATGATCCGCAGAGGCCGCCGTGCAGGCAGCGCATTGCGTCCGGCGAGCTCGCACAGCGGGATCGCGATCTTGATCGCGTCGGCGACGGTGAAGAACGCCGCGCGCGCCGCGAGGTCCGCCTTGCGATCGGCGGGAGCGGAGAGCCGGTCGCGGTCGCTCGTGTAGCGCGCGCTGCGATCCTTGATCGCCTTCAGGAGCGCGGAGGTCCCGAGCGGAGCGTCGCCGAGGACGTCGCGCGCGCTCGCGTAGACGGCGTCTTCGAGCTCGACCGGAACGACCCAGGTCATGGCGCGAGGTTTAGCGTGACCTCGGTGAGGTCGCTCGCCGCGACGGTGACGGTACCGTGCGCGATCCGCTGATCCTGGCCCGCGCGCGGCGGGAGCCAGGCATGGACCGCGTAGGTGCCAACCGGGAGGTCTCGAAACGTCGTCTGGCCGTTGCCCTCGGTGATCGCGACGTACGGGGTGTCGGCGCTGACGATCCAGGCGTTCTCCGGATCGAAGCCATCGGAGGTCGCGATCTGGAGCTGGTAGATCCCGCGCGGCTCGAGCGGGACTTCGACCTCGTGGCCGGCGATCGGCAGGTAGATCGGTTTCGGCGTGCCGCCGAGCGCACCGCCGAGCGGGAGCTGGCCGGCCTTGTGGATGCCGAGCTTGGCGGGCGCATCGGCCGCGCTGGCGATCGCGATCGTGGTCCCGGCGACGGCGACGCGAGGCTCGAGCGCGCACTGATCGAGGACGATGCGAGGCCGCGTCGTCGGCGCGACCTTCTTCTCGACGTCGATCGCGACAAACACCTCGGGAATTCCCCATGTCGGCGACGGCGAGACCTGCGCGGCACGAGGAGTCCCGCAGGCCGTGCGGCCCGCCGACGCGCGCGCGACCGCGGGGACGTCCTTCCACTCGACCCGGACCTGGACGTCGCCTTCGCCTTTCGCTTGCCCCTGCCCGCTCTGTGCATCCGTCTGGATCGAGCCCGAGTCCGAGGCCGAGCCCGCATGGGATCGCGCGTCCTCGACGGCCTTCGCCTTGCCGGAGCACGCGCCGAGCACGAGCAAGAGGACGGCCGAGCGTCTCAGCTCCACGTCCGGAGCTCCGAGACGATCACGTCGGCATCGGCGCAGATATCGTTCACGCCCGGGCCGCGATAGTCCGCACCGGCGAGCGCGATCCGCTGCGCCCTGCCGGCCGCGACCGCCGCGCGCACCTGATCGCGATGGCCGAGCTCGTACTGCGCGATTCCCCGCTCCCAGCGGACGACGCTCGTGTGCGTCGCCTTCGCGGTCGTGTCGAGCGCCTTGCCGACGTCGCGCTGCGCGAGCTCGACGAGCTCGGCATCCGACAGCTTCGTCGCCTCCGGATCGCGCGCGCCGCCGATGATGCAGCGGAGCAAGATCTGACCCTCGGGCGCGCGACCGGGCCACACCGTCGACTCGAACACGACGCCGAGCACGCGCAGGTCCTCGCCCTGTGCGACGAGGAAGCCAAAGCCATCGGCCGCCTTCGGCACCGCCGCCGCGGGCATGCCGAGGTACACGAGCGCGGCCGGCGCACGCCGAAACGGCGACAGGCGCGTCGCGAGCTCGGGCCACGCTGCGCCGACGAGCGAGCTCGCCGCGTGCGCGGGAGTCGCGAGCACGACCGCGTCCCACTTCTCGCCGTCGACGAGCACGCCGCGGTCCGCC
>JABFXX010000256.1 GCA_013368795.1 Kofleriaceae bacterium | reverse complement strand
GACGCCGCCACCGCCCGCGGGCGACGGCAGCCAGCCGTTCGCGCGCCCGCTCGCCGAGCAGTCGAGGCCGTTCGTGCGGCCGCCGTCGGAGACCGGCAGCTACGGCTCGACGCTGCAGACGAAGAAGAAGAGTCGCTGGCCGCTCGTCGTGTTCGCGCTGCTCGTCGTCGCCGGTGGCGCCGTCGGTGTCGGCCTCGCGATGACCGGCGGTGACAAGCCGAAGGTCGTCCAGCCCGAGGACACGACCGAAACGCCGACGAAGGTCGAGATGGCGACGCCGACGAATCCGCCGACGCCGAGCGGCAGCGCGGCAGAGGCAAGCGGCAGCGCGACGGCCGCGACCGACACGGCGAACGGCAGCGCGGCGCCAGCCGACGTGCCGGATAGCGGAAGCGCCGGTCCGGCGCAGGCCGGCGCGGGATCCGACGCCCAGCACGAGAAGCTCGTCGAGTCGAAGATCAAGAAGACCGGCATCGGCACGAAGAAGACCTCGAAGAAGGTCGAGACGAAGAAGGCGACGCCCGAAGCGGCGGGCTCCGCGGCCCCGCCGGTCGTGGAGAAGAAGTCGTGCGATCCGTTCGACTCGATGCACGGCTGCGAGACAAAGTGATCCCGCGCGCGCGTTGAGATACGATCGCGCAATGCGATCACTGGTGGTGCTCACGGTCGTGCTGGCGAGCCATGGCCTCGCGAACGCACAGGGAGCCGAGGGTACGGGCGATGCCCAGAGCGCGGCAGCACCGCAGGCTTCAGAGGACCACCTGAAGGCCGACCAGCTGTTCGCCGACGCGAGCAAGCTCAAGGCAGAGGGCAAGCTGCCGCAAGCCTGCGCGAAGTACAACGAGGCGCTCTCGTACAACAAGACCGCGATCGGCACGCTGCTGAACGTCGCGCTCTGTCACGAAGAGGCCGGCCGCGTCGCGACCGCGCTCGAGATCTTCACGCAGGCGCGCGACCTCGCGCGCGAGAACAACCGTCCCGAGCACCTCGCCGCCGCCGAGGAGCACATCACGAAGAACGAGGCGCAGGTCCCTCACGTCGCGATCGCGTTCGCCGAGCTTCTGCCCAACACCAAGCTCGTGATCGACGACAAGGTCTATCCGATCACGAGCGCGAGCGACATCCGCGTCGATCCGGGCCTGCGCCACGTCGTCGTCACCGCGCCCGGCCGCCTGCCCTACGACACGAGCATCGAGGTCAAGGCACAGGAGCACAAGGCGATCGCGATCCCCAAGCTCGCGATGCCGACGACGGTCGTCAACAAGGGCCGCGTCACCGTCGGCAAGATCGTCACGTTCTCCGGCATCGCGGTCGGCGGCACGGGCATCGCGCTCGGCCTCATCGCGCGCAGCCGCTACAACGCGCAGGTCGGTCCTGCCGGCTCGGGCAAGAACTGCACGGACGCCGGCGATGGGCGAAAGCCGATGTGCAACGCCGAGGGCTTCCAGAAGACCGGCAACGCGCTCCAGCTCGGCAACGTCGGCACCGTCGTCGGCATCGCCGGCGGCGCGGTCGTGCTCGTCGGCGCCTATCTGTGGTTCTTCGCGCCGAAGGAGAAGGCGCACGCAGAGCGCCAGGTGAGCATCGTGCCGACGCTCGATCCCGACGGTGCCGGCATCGTCGCGGTCGGCCGGTTCTGACCGCGCAGCGCCACGCGCGCTCGCTTATACTCGAGTCCGATGCGTCACATCGGGCTCGTCGTCGTCTCGTGCGCGCTCGCCGGCACTGCGGTTGCCGACGAGGGCGGCGGCAAGCAGAAGCGAGCCGACGAGCTGTTCGAGCAAGGTCGCAAGCTGCTCAATGCGGCGCCGCCGGATCCCGCGGGCGCGTGCGAGAAGTTCAACGAGGCGATCAAGCTCGACCCCGACGCGCCGGGCACGATGCTGAACCTCGGCCTGTGCAACGAGAAGCTGCAGAAGTACCGCACCGCGCTGTACTGGTTCCGCAAGGCGCAGGCGCGCGCCGCCGAGGCCAAGCCGCCGCTCCCCGCCTACGAGGCCGCCGCGAAGGAACACACGTTCGACCTCGCCGGCAAGGTCGCGACGATCCGGATCGCGTTCGCGACGCCGCCGCCCGCCGACGTGCGCGTGAAGATCGACGGCGACGACGTGAAGGCCGACGAGTACCTCAAGGCCGAGGTCGATCCGGGTCCACACACGCTGGTCGCCGGCGCCCCGGGCAAGAAGATCTATACCGAGGACTTCACCGTCGAGGGCCGCGGCGGTCAGACGATCACGATCTCGTTCGTCGAGGGCAACAACACCGTCGTCATCGACCGCGGTGCCGGCCGGCGCAAGGCGGCCGTCGCCATCGCGATCGGCGGCGGCGTGCTGTGGGGCGTCGCCGGTGGCCTCTCGCTGTGGGCGAAGGGCAAGTACGACAACTACGCGACGAACGGCATGCCCGATCCGGTCAAGTGCGGCTGCGACGAGCTCACCGCGACGGACAAGGCGAACCACTACCAGCAGATCGCGCGCTGGGTCGCGACGCCGATCTTCGGGGTGGGCGTGCTCGCCGTCGCCAGCGGCATCGCCCTCTACGTGACCGCGCCCGAGAAGGAGCGCATCGACCGCACCGTGTTCACGCCGGTCGTCGGTCCTGACCAGGTCGGGTTCGCGGTCAGCGGCGGCTTCTAAAAGCCGTTCTCGAGCTGCTGCTCGATCAGGCCGCACAGGCTATCGCCCGGGCAGCACGCGTTGAGCCCGTTCACGCCGCCGTACTGCTGGGTGTGGATGCACACCTTGCTGCCCTGCGACGGATAGTAATAGGCCCAGAAGAAGCACATCTCCTCGGTCGCCGATTCGCCGAACTTCACGTCCTCGCTCGTGGTGTTGTTCCACTTGCACTCGAAGTCGAGGCCGCCGCCGACGGGAATCGAGAACGGCTGATCGAACGTCTTCGTCTCCGGCTCGCTCCAGCTGAACGGGTTCGGGCGGTAGACCTCCGTCATCGGCCCCGTCTTCGACGGCGCGACGCGGATGTTCACGTCGGTGCCGAGCGCGTGCGTGTGACCGGTGATCGCGAAGATCTTCGCCTGCGAGAGGTCGAGGTAGCTCGGCACCGTGAAGAACTGGTGCAACGACGCGGGCTGCATCTTCGGGATCATGATGTCGGGCGAGCCGGTGAACAGGATGCTCGCCTCGTGGTCGATGTCGGACGGCTTCGCGGTGAAGAAGTCGACGGTCGCCGACACGTCCTCGGCGTCGTCGGTGGCGTTGAGATAGTGCATCTCGAGCTTCACCATCTGGTGCGGTGCGAACGTGTAGGCGACGCGATCGGGGAGGAAGATCTGGTCGTCGGCCTTCTGCGTGATCGCGATCGGCGCGATCATGCCGGGCGAGTTGAGCGCGCCGGTGAACGGCTGGCACGGCGGCGGCGTCGTCTG
>JABFXX010000067.1 GCA_013368795.1 Kofleriaceae bacterium | reverse complement strand
CGTGCCACGCTCCGGCGTGGTCACCGGCATCAAGCTGGCGATCAAGGAGGAACGCCTGGCGATCCGCGGCACCGTCGTCGACGACACAGGCGCTCCCATGCCCGATGTGCACATCACGGCAATCGTTCCGGGTCCGTCGCCGATGGATCCTGTGTCGACGCTCAGCGACGCCACGGGCCACTTCGAGATCGCAAATCTCGCGCGAGGCGCGTACCTTCTGCGCGCGCACGCCGCCGACGGCAGCGAGGCCGAGCTGCCGAGCGTCGCGGCGGGCACGTCCGCGTCGCTCACGCTCGCGCGCGCCGGTGCGATCGAGGGCACGGTGAGTGGGTTCGCAGCGACCCCCGAAGTCTTCGTGATGAAGAGCAACGGTCCCATGGCTGGGCATGCAGCGGTCGAAGGCACGCGGTTCTCGAGGATCGGTTTGCCACCCGGTCGCTATACGGTCGAGGCGATGGTCGGGGCCGACACCGACGGGCAGTCCGTCGAGATCAAGCCGGGCGAGACCACGCGCGTCGAGCTCCGCAGCCGCGGCGTCGGCACGATCGAAGGCACCGTGTCCGAGCTCGCGACGCGCAAGCCAGTCGCCGGGATGCGATGTGACGCAACGATTTCGCTGGACGGTCACGCGAGCCCCGAGCTGTCGTCGGTCGCGCATCAAGCGTTCACGGACGCAGCTGGCAACTTCAAGATGAGCGCGCCGCGCGGTCGCGTGCGCCTGTATTGCTTCTCGCCGGGTCCCGGTCCGCTGAGCCCAGCAGGCATCGATGTCGAGGTGACGAACACGGCTGTGGCGAAGGCGAACGTGTTCAGCGTGCGCGCGAGCTTCGGCAACGCGCCGAGCGATCCGGGCTTCATGCTCACACCGATGCTGCTGCCGTTGACCGTCGACGGGGTCCTTCCGTCAGGCCCGGCGGCGACCGCGGGACTGCGCGCCGGTGATCAGCTCGTGACGATCGACGGCATGTCTCTCGCTGGCGTGCTTCCCATCGGCGCGACGTTCCTGCTGCTGAATCACCGACCGGGGACAACGGCGACGCTCGGCATCTCGCGCGGTGGTGTCGCGCAGACGATCAAGCTCGTGTTCGGCGGCGGCCCGCCCGCGCGAGACTGATGTACAAGAGGGGATGCGCATCGCTGCGGTGTTGTTGACGCTCGTCGCCTGTGGGCCAGCCGAGAAGGGTGAGCCCGGCGATCCGGGACCGAAGGGCGACACGGGCCCCGCGGGGCAGCCCGGCCCGATCGGCGCGCCCGGCACGACCGGCCAGGACATCCTCGAGGCGATCGGCACCGCTCAGGTCAACATCACGGGCGCGACGAACTACACGGTCGTCCCAGGGCTCTCGCTCACCGTGACCGTGCCCGCGAACGCGAAGGTTCACGTCGACACGAGCGGCGGCATCCAGTGCACCGGAACGGGCAGCGCGTACTCCGCCGTCGATCTGGCGGTGTTCGTCGATGGCGCGATCTCCAACGCGCAGCGCCGCGTGGTTGCCGCGAACACCGCCGGGCTCGCGCAGGTCGTCTCGAACTGGTCGTTCGGGCGCTTGCTCAATCTCACGCCTGGCTCGCACACGATCGATGTACGTGCCGCTGGCGTCGACCCGTCGATGACCTCCGCGAACGTGTCGAGCGCCGGCGCGCCGCAGCTGCAGGGCGTGCTCACCGTGTCGATGCTGAAGTTGTAGTTCACAGATCGACACCGACGCCGATCTGAACGATCAGTGGGTTCACCCACATGTCCATGGTCGCGGTTCCGACCTCCGCGGTCTCGAACAGCGGAATGCCGGGCGTACGCACGCGGACATCCTCGACGGTGGCGTGCGCCTTCATGAACGCGACGTACTTGAGGTCGACGCGCGCGAACACGCGACGCCACAGCGCGACATCGACCCCGGTCTGAAGGACCCAGCCAGGCGCCGGATCGATATGGAACGTCGGCTGTCCCGCTTCGGTCAGCGTGGGATTGGTCGCGCGCGCGTTGTACGTGACGAGCACGCCGACGCCGGTTCCCGCGTACGGATGCACCGGGCCGAGGTCCGCGAGGCGGTACACGAGCGTGACGAGTGGCGGCGCCGCGTCCGCTTCGCCGAGCGTCGGGCCGAGCGCCGGAACGCCGGTCTCGATGCCGAGCGCCTCGGGGGCGATCGACATGTTCGCGAGCGTGCCGGTCGCGCGAAACGTGACGTGAAGTGGCGTGCTGAGCACGGTCTCGAGCGACAGCCGATCGCCGAGCACCGGAAGCGTGTAGCCCGCGATCACCGCCGGGATCGTGAGTGGATCGAGCGTGGCGCCCGACCCGGCGATCGGTCCATCCATGACCGCGAGGCTGGCCGCACCGTGTACACCCGAGAGCGCGAGCTCGCGCGAGTCCGACAGCGGCTGGATGTGCAAGACACCGGCGCGCAGGTAGAGCCGCTTGTAGCTGAGCACCGGTTCGGCGCGAGCCGTCGACGCGACGACGCACATGACAGCGGCGCTGAGAGCGAGCGAGCGAATCATGGCAGCCTCCCGCGCGCGGGCTTGGACATCAGCTGCAGCCTCATCTCGCCCGCCGGCACGACGACCTTGACGGTGCCCGTGATGCCGAGCGGCGCGTTGATGCCGATGGCGATCGGGACGTCGGCGAGGTTGTGCAACGTGATCGCGATCCGTCCGTCGGGGCGGAACGTCAGCGGCCCCTCGAGCGACACGGCGAGCGGCTTCGAGTGCATGTCGTGTTGCGCGAGCGGCAGGCTCATGTCGGGCGCATCCATGTAGAGGTCGAGCGCGACGACCATCGTCGGCACACCGTCGCGATCGACGATGTAGCCCTCGAGCGGTCCGTCGGGGCGCTCGCGCACGCGCATCACGCTGGTCCCGGTCGCGGTCGTGAGCGGAATGCCCGCTGCACCCGCCGTCATCGTCACCGACGTCGAGTACATCGCCTGTGCGCTCATCGCGACCGGAATGCAGCTCGCGACCGTGGTGCCGTCGGGCAGCGTGCAGTTGTCACGGCGCTCGCCGAGTTGTGCGGGGATCGCGCCGAGCACGTACATGCACGACTCGACGACAGGTGTGCTCGGAATACAGTCGGGACCTTCAAACGTCGCCGACGTGATCAGCCCCTCGGTGCCTGCGATGCGCAGCGCGACGCGGTTGTCGTCGCCTTGCGCCGCGTTCGCGAGCAGCGTCGTGGCGGTGGTCGCCACCGTACCGACGAAGTCGATCACGAGATCGGGACCGCCGCTCGCCGCGTTCGTCGTGCCGGCAAGCGGGTCGAAGCTCGCCGGCCGCCCGTTCACGCCGCACACCTCACCCGGGTCGCATGTGCCATTCGGCCCGGAGCGCAGGCGTAGCCGGTACTGCTCGTCCACGACCCATGGCTTCTCGGGCACGAACGCGAGGTCGCGCTCGCGCACGAGCAGCGTGCCGCTCACTGCCTCGATGCAGGCGCCGTCCGCGCCCACGTGCTCGACGCGAACGCTGCCGGTGTTGCAGGTCTTGCCGAGCGTGAGCGACGACCCGCGCACGGGATGATCGAACACCACGGCGATCTGCTCGTTCGCGGCCAGCGCGAAGCGCTTGTAGCGATCATCGGCAGCGTTGCCGCCCGCGCACCGTCCCGCGGTCGTGTCGTCTGCATCGACGAGCGAGCACGGCGCACCCGGCGAGACCGCGAGCACCGATGCCGGCATGTCGGTTGCCACGTTCTGCGTCGCGATCGCGAGCGACGCAGGCGGCATGAGGTTGCCGGCCCGATCCGCGACGTCGATCAGCTCGACGCGATAGCTGTGGTTGTTCAGCACGCTGCGCGGACGCACGACGACGACCGAGCCATGCGGCTCGAGCGTGCTTTCGACGACGCTGCCGGCGTCGTGGAGTACGATGCCGCCGGCGCGTGCGCGATCGATGTCGATCGGCTCGTCGAACACGAGCTCGATGCCCTCGTCGGCCACCCAGGCGTGGCTGTCGGCGGCAGGCAGCGAGGTGAGCAGGGTAGGCGCTTGCACGTCCGCGGTCAGACTCGCCCCCGGTGCGGAGAGCAGATCGAGCACGATGTTGGTCGGCGCCGCGCTGATGCCGAGCAGGTTGATCTCGAGCGCGCCGAGCGTCTCGATCGCGAGCACGCCTTCGTCGGCGAACGCGAGCCCGGTGAGCTGCACGCCTGGGATCGTCTGCGCGAGCACGGCGTTGCCGGTCGGATCGGTCGCGTACACCGCGAGGTCGAAGCTGAGATCGACGTTGAGCGGCGCGCGCGTGTTGTCGGGAGTCTCGTCGGGCCGAAACGGATTGCGATAGATCCGTCCGCCGCCATCGGTGAGCAGCTCGATCGAGATGTCGCCGGTCGACAGCCCCGACGGGATGGTCCCGGCAAGCAGGATGTCGAGCGCCGACGTTGCAAACCGCTGGCCCTTGGGAATCGAGAACGCGATCGGACCACCGAGCGCGAGCGGATCGCCGAGCTCGGTCGCGAGTGCGTTCGGCTCGACGAATGCCCGCGCCTCGCCGATCAACGGGTGCGAGACCTCCATCACGTTTGCCGCATCGGTGCGCTCGATCGCCGCCGCCGGATCACCGTCCTGCCGCGTGCGGAACGTCTGCCGGATCGCACCGCGCCCGATGCTGTCGATCGGCGTGAACGAGATGGCCGCCGGTGCCATGCGCTCACCGCCGACATCCGCGAGCTTGTCGCCGAGCCGCAGCTCGTAGGTCGCGCCTGCGGTGAGTGGGCCCACCGGATCGAGCGAGACATGGATGCCGTTGGCAACGTAGGTGATCGGAACCGCGACGCCGCTCGGATCGACGAGCTCGATCGCTCCCGGCTCGAGCGTGACCGAGCGCGGATCGAGCGGCTCGGAGAACACGAGCTGAAGCGTCGACGTCTCGAAGATCGGCCGGAACGTGCCCGGCGACGCCGGATTCGATCCGTCGAGCGCGATCAGCGTGGGCGCGCCGACGCGAGGACGATCGCTCCGCGTCGTGAACTGGAACAACGGGCCGCCGGCCACGCTGACCGCGTAAGTCGTCGCCGGCTCGAAGGCATCGGAGGTGATCGAGAGCGTCCTGCCTCGCCCGACCACGTGAACGGCGACGTCGACGTTGCCGTTCGGCCCGGTGACGGAAACGGCGCCCGACTCCGACTCGATCGGTTGCGAGAAGGAGATCAACAGGCGCGCGCCGAGCGGAACGTCGAGCTGCTGATCGAGCGGGTAGGTGAACACGACCTCGGGCGGAGGTGCCGTGTCATCCGCAGAATCCGAACCACAACCGGCCAGCGCGACCGCTAGCCACAACGGGAGATGTCGTTGTACGCGCCTCATGTCCACCTGCCGCCATAGGTATACACAGTGTTGACCATGACTCCTGCGAAGTCCGATCACAGCGGATCGCAGGAGCTGGGTGACGCGGTCAGTTCCCGACGACCGATACGTCGTCGAGCTGGAGCCACGTGTCGCCGTTGGCCCAAAGCCCAGCGTAGACGACGAGCGCGGTGTTATTGCCTGATTGGACGGTCACGCTGACCTGCGTGTAGCCACCGAAGCTGGCGAACTTCTTCTCGCCGAGCACCTGGCCGGTGGTCGTGCGCAGGCCAAAGTACCCGTCGGTGTTGTTGCCCGACGTGCGAATCCAGCCTGTCACCACGTAGGTTCGGTTGGGCGCGACCTGGATGGTCTGGTGCAGATCATTCCAGCCGGTGTTGTTGCGCACCCAGCCATTCCCCGCGCCGGTACGCGACAGTCCGGAGCCTACGTCGGCGCCGCACCTGCCCATGCAGCTCCACGACGCGAGGCCGCCCTCGAAGCCGCCATTCGCGACGACGTTGACTCCCGCCGGCGGCGGCGGAATCGACGGCACTTGCAGCACCGTCAGCATGCGCGGCAACGCGTCGTTGAACGCGAAGTTCCAGCAGCTGAAGTTGTGGCCGCCATCGCAGCCAAACGGTGCGGTCGGTCCCGGGCGGCCGTACATCCACCAGAAGTGAGGGATGCCGTTCGCGGCGAGCGTCCTCGCGAAGCGATCCGCGGACTGCCCCATCGTGCGCTCGAGCACGTCGACGTCGCTGGTCCCGGCGCCTGCGTAGAGGAGCACCTGGAGGCCGGCGAGCCTCGTCGGACGCTTCATCGGATCGAGCGCTTTCCACACCGTGTCGTTCGGCCAGAACGGCGAGCCAAACGGGCCGTTCGCCGGGAAGCCGTTCTGGATCGCCTGCTCGGTGACGACGGTGCGCGTGCCGAGGTCGCCGAGATCGACCGCGCCCGAGAAGCTCGCGACCGACGCGAACAGGTCCGGACGATCCTGGGCGAGCCGCACCGCACCGTAGCCGCCCATCGACAGGCCGGCGATCGCGCGGCCCTGCTTGGTCGGCACGGTGCGCAGATTCGCATCGACCCACGGAATCACCTGGTCGAGATAGAAGCTCGCCCACGCCTGGGCGCCCCTCGATTGATCGACCCAGTTCGTGAACCAGCCGACCTTGCCGCCGTCGGGCATCACGACGATGACCGGCTTGCCGGCGCTGATGTCCTCCGCCGCGCCACCACCGGTCGTCCACTGCGCCGAGTTGCCGCCAGCGCCACCGTGCAGCAGGTACACCACGGGGTAGCGCGCGGTCGGATTCTGCTCGTAGAAGTCCGGCAGCGTGATCCGGATCCGATGCGGACCGTTGACCGCGCCGGGGCTGATCAGCGCGGTCGAGATATCCGCTTCGAGCGTGCGCGCGCTGATCCAGCGCGATGCCGTCACGGTGATGCCGTTCGCTGACGCGAGCGTGAGCGCGCCGGATTCGGTGGACTCGTACGATGGATCGTCGACACATCCGACGACGTTGGACAGCGCGGTGAGAAGGACGGCGGCCATCACCGCGCGTCCACGACACTCCATTCGTCGTGCCTGCATTCTCGGGCTCCCTTCCAGTCGTGGTATACAGCGTGTATCCAACAGGACGGCCGACGCCCTCGCGCCGGTCACGTCAGCGTCTATCGGCCCAGCGCGATCGCGGCGAGCTGCCGGACGACCGGCCTGCGTTGCTGGCGCGGCAGTTGATCCGCCGCCCAGCGCGCGAGCGCCGGCCGCTCGATCTTCGAGTTGTGGCGCGGATCGACCGGAAGACGCGGATGGAACAACACGTGGTGGATCTGTGCCGTGGTCGCGTGATCGGCGGCCATGTCGAGCAGCTCTGCGCGCAGTGCGGCGAGATCCTTGCCGCGCGTCGCGCCGTCGACGAGCTCGACGCAGATCACCGGCGTCATCGACGCTCCGGTCTGCACGCCGACGAGCGCGCTCCGGCGAACCCGCGGGTGCGCGTCGAAGATGGGCTCGCATAGCAGCGGGAATAGCGGCCCGGTCGCGAGCGCGACGCGATGGCCGACACGGCCGACCACCCACAGCCGTCCTTGCTGATCGAGATACCCGGCGTCGCCGAGTCGATGCCATACGCCTCCGTCGGCATCGATGATCTTGTTCTTGAACGTGCTGGTCGGATCGTCGGCGTAGCCCGGACTCACGTGGGGACCGTGCACGAGGATCTCGCCGACCGCTCCGGGCCTGAGCTCGCGCGCGTCGGACAGCCTGGCGATCGGAGAATCGTCGATCTCGATCACCTTGAGCGTGACGCCGTCGAACGGCCGGCCGACGCAGAGCCCGGCGCCGCGCGCCGTCGCGTCGAACGCGCCGTTGATGGCCTCGATGCCAGGCATCTCGGTCGCCGGTAGCGCCTCGGTCGATCCGTAGTCGGCGTGCACCTCGCCGCCCGCACCGATCATCGTGCGTAGAGGTGCGATCACCTCGGCGTAGAGCGGCGCGCCGCCGCCGATCACGGTGCGAAGCGATGGCGCCTTCTCGCCCTGGGCCGCGAGGCGCGCGAGGTTGCCGAGGATCACGGGCGAAGCGAACAGCGATTGCACCTTGCAGTCGCGAATCACCTCGAGCACCGCACGCGCGTCGACCTTGCCCGGCGTCTGGCGCACGAAGTCGATCGGCGGGATGACGACCGTGCCGCCCGCGGACAGGCCGATCGTGAAGAACGCCGGGAACACCGGCATGTCGACCGGCGTCTCGCGCGGATCGAACCGCCACGTGCGATGGACGAGCCGGTAGATGTTGCACAGGTTCCTGTGCGGATAGAGCGCGGGCTTCGCAGGCCCGGTGCTGCCGGTCGTGTACATGATCGCGGCTGCGTCGTCGGCGGAGACCTGCGGCGACCGCGGTGATGCCGGTGCGGGCTTGCGCAGCGACGCGAGCGTGTGCGCACCGGGGAACCGCTGGCCGCCGACGACGACGGCCTTCGCCATGATCCGCGGTCCCCAGCCGAACGTGATCCGGCCGAGGTGCGCGACCGGGATGCCGACGAACGCCTCGACGTCGAGCCGGCGCAGTCGCTCGGCGACGTTCAGGTAGCCGACCGATGGATCGATCCACACCGTCGTCGCGCCGACGCGGGTGAGCGCCAGCCCCGCGACGCACGCGTCATAGCTCGGCGGTGCCATGAACACGGTGCGTGTGCCCTCGGCGATGCCGATGTCACGCAGGCCGACCGCCACCGACTCGACATCGCTCGACAGCTCGCGATACGTCCGCTTGCGGTAGCGGCGCGTTCCGTCGGAGTTGCGGCCGATCGGCTCGACCACCGCGACGCGCTCGTGATCGCGTCGGCTGACCTCGAGCGCGATGTCTGCGAGGTTGAAGATGTCGTTCGGGAATAGCTCGGTACTCATCGCGACATGCTCCTTAGCGCGGGCGCAGCCTTGGCGAGCGCCTCGGTGATGATCGTGGCGACGGGAAGCGGCGCCTCGAGCATGGGCAGGTGCCCGCACGCCTCGAGCCACTCCTGCCGCGCCGGACGCAGCCGCTCGTTCAGCTTGCGGCCCGCCGCCGGCGACAGCACGCGATTGTCGAGGCCCCAGATCGTCGTGATCGGTGGGAACCCGGAAGCCGGCGTGAATTCGTCGAGCGCCCGATAGTTGGCGAGGTCGTCGAACACGCCGAGCAGCGAGCGCATCTGCTCGGGTGAGTCGTAGCAAGCGCACAGGTCCTGCTCGCGGTCGATGTGTGCGCCGCGGCCGCGACGGCCCAGCTGCATCCGCATCATGCGGCGATGCACGAGGCGAGGGACGCGCGTCGCCCGCAGGCCGCTGACGAACGGTTGCGACAGCCGCGGGAAGCGCTGGCGCATCGCGAGCATGGAGCCCAGGCTGCCGCCGAGGAAGGTCGCCTCGGTGAGCGGGTTGATCAGGACGAGCGCCCTCACCGCATCGGGCCGCTGCCGCGCGAACGCGAGCGACATCGCGCTGCCCATGCAGTTGCCGATCAGCGCGGTGGGCGCCAGACCGAGCGAATCGATGAAGCCGCCGAGAATCGCGACGTAGTGATCGAGGGTGTAGTCGCGCCCCGGCTTGGCCGACTCGCCGTAGCCCAGGAGGTCGAGCGCGAACACCTCGTGCTGGTCGGCGAGCCGCGGCATGACATCGCGCCAGATCGCGTGCGACATGCCGCCGTTGTGCAGCAGCACGACCGGCTCGCCACGACCGGCGCGGACATACGCGATGGGAAGACCGTGGTGATCGTAGGTCAGCATCGGCATGACCAGGAGGTAAACATGATGTATACCAACGGTCAAGCTCGAATCGACCACCCGCTGGCGATCGTCAGACCGAGCCTTTTTTCACCCGCGTGATGGTGCCTTCGGAGCGATCCGTGCCCTCGCGATCGCGCTCGTATCGTCTCGTGAGCGGAAACGGCGGCAACCAGGACTCGCGACGGACGGTCCAGAGCTCGTAGGTCGGCTGCAGCTGGTCCGGCGCATCCAGCGCGCCCAGGTTCACCTCGATCTCGTCTCCGCTGCGCGAGAAGACGGACGAGCCGCAGCGAGGACAGAAGTGCCGCCCCGCGTAGTCGCCTGTCTCGCCCGTGATCGTCACCGCCTCCTGAGGGAAGATCGCGGAAGCGTGGAACAGCGCTCCATGATGCTTGCGACAGTCGAGGCAGTGACAGATGCCGACGCGATAGGGGAGCCCCGAAGCTTCAATGCGAACGTTGCCGCACAGGCAGCCACCGGTGAATCGGTCCATGATGCATCTCCTGAAGTAGCAGGCAGGTGTCAGGCGAGCGGAACGTTCTCGATCCCGAGTCGCTCGATCACTTCGAGCAGGCGGAGGTCGTGGCGGTGGCCCGGATTGAAGAGCGCCGAGATCCACTTCGCGCGTCCTAGATGCAGACGTGCAGTCGCCATGTCGCCAACGTGCTCGCTGAGAAGCCCAGACTCGAAGTACGCGAACCGCTGCCATGCATGCCTCTCGAGCTCGAGCGCATGCTTTTCCGCTTTCGGTTCGAGTCCCGCGTATTGCGCCGCCACGCGTGGCCCGATCACGGCCAGCGCATCATCGACATACGCGCGCGCCAGCGCGAGCAACGCCGGATCGGGTTTCGCGCCCTTCTTCGGCTTCTTCACCTTGCGAGCAGCGCAAGCGTCCTTGCCCTCAAAGCGGAGGCGCAACGCGCTCGCGCCTCGGACCAACGCCCACAGCCGGCGGTCGGCAACCGTGCCCTTGAAGGGCGAGCCCGGACCGAGCAAGCCGAACACCTCTGGCATCGCTGATGCCTCGGCTCGACGCGCACCTTCCGCGAGCGCAGCCTCGCCACCCGCGCGGTCGCCCGCAGCAAGCCGGCCCTCGCCCCGCCATAGCCACAGCAGCGCCTGCTGCCACGGCCAGGTCATCGGCTGATCGCGTCCCCAGGGCTCGTCGATCTGGCTGAACGGCTCCGTCGATTCGAGATCGATCACCGCGTCGATGCAGACCTGAGCCTCGGGATATGCATGCGCATACGTGAGCTTCTCGCCGAGAGCGGCAAGTGGGTGTGCCGCGGCCGGCTCGAAAGGGAGCAGCGCGAGCAACGGTTCGATGAGGTGCGGGCTCGCGTTGAACACCCTGTCGCTTCCTCCCATGTTCGCGATGAGATCGGCCGCCCGCATGCATGCAGCCGCGCGTTCGGGGTTCTCGCGGTCCAAGAACGGCGCGATGCCCTTGCCCGAGAACGGCGCTTTCTCCAGAGATTCCGTCACTGACACTCCTGCACTTGCGCGAGCGTCTCATGTTCCTGTCGGCCTGCGCGGTGGCAAGCGCCATCGCGCGCGGTAGGGGAGGTGTCACGATCAAGCAGCTCGAGCTTGCGGGCTCAGGCAGATCGGAGTGCTTCGGTCACGACCTGCAAGTAGCGCTCGCGCCAGGCTGCCGTCGCGCGGTCCAGGCTCGCGTCACGTGCGAGCGCAGCTCCCATCGACCGGTCCTGCTCCTCGGACTTGTCCTCGTCGCCAGGGAGAAAGTACAGCTGGACGAGCATCTGGTCGCCGAGCTCGAAACCAAGTTCTGCGACGTCCGCGTGCGCGACCTACGCAGTTCTCGTTCATCGTCATCGTCGTTTCGCGCCATCAAAACACGGCGCAGTCGCAACACGCGAACGAGCACCGCGCAGAAAGCGATCCTCGACGATCCGCCAGCGCTACGCCTTCAGCTCGATACAGATCGTTTGCACTTCCGTCTCGCCGACATTCTCGACAGCATGCTTGCCCACCGGAGCGGGGATGACTTGACCCTCGCTGACCGAGACATCCACGAATGACTGATCCGGGTTGATCAACCGAAGCGTGCCCGGCTTCAGGACATAGTTGATGTTCTCGGGATTCGTGTGCATCGGAACCTTGGCCCCAGGTTTCACGGCGACCTTCAGAACGCGGATCGCGGCGTTCTCGAACAACACGCTGTGAACATCGGGTGAGAGCGCGACGATGTCGTCGATTTGATCGGGCATGTTCTTCTCCTTGTCAGATGAGACGGTGACCGCCGTCGATGTCGAGGACGATTCCCGTGGTGAGCTCGCTGCCGAGCAGAAACGTGTACGCCTTGGCGATATCGGCGGGCTTCGCGACTCGTCCCGCCGGCAGCCGCGTTCCCATGTCGGACCACATCTGCTGCTTTGCGGCCCCGGCAATCTCGTCCCACATCGGCGTCTCGACCCAGCCCGGCGACACGACGTTGACGCGCGTGGGCGCGAGCTCGACGGCGAGGGCGCGCGCCACAAAGCCCATCGCCCCGGCGACGGCCGCCACCACCGAACCGCCCGGGCCTACCTTGTCCTTCGAGATGCCAGAGGTGAACGTGATCGATCCACCGCGACGAAGCCTCGGCACGGCGTGCTTCGCCAGCGCGAGCGCAGACACCACCATCAGATCGATGAAGCTCCGCGCGGCATCGAGATCCAGCGCTGCGATCGGCGCATTCAGCGGTACGGCGCCGCGTGTGATGACGAGGTGATCGATCGCGCCGCACCTCTCGAAGACCGCGCGGACCTGGTTCTCGTCCGTCACGTCGGCTGCGATCGTACTCACGCGGTCGCCCGCTTCGAGTCGCTCCTTCGCCGCGCGTAGCTTCTGCTCCGTGCGACCGACGAGCGTGACGTTCGCTCCTTGCTCCAGCAGCGCCTGGGCCACACCGAGGCCGATACCAGAGCTCCCGCCTACGACCAGGACATGTTCTTTGTCGAGCGCCATCGTCATTCTCCTCGGCCGCTGGGCCGTAAGTCGCTTGCTGTTTGCAATCTATCATCTCACTTGTCATTCGCAAGCGAAGTTTCTACATTTCGTGCGAGCCATGGCGAGCACCTGTCCCATCAACGCGTCCCTCGTCCTCCTTGGCGACCGCTGGTCCCTGCTCGTGGTGCGAGACCTGCTGTTCGCCGGATACAGGACCTTCAATCAGTTCCTCCACGCGGGCGAAGGGATCGCGACCAACATCCTGACCGATCGAATCGAGCGCCTGATCGACGCGGGCATCATCACCAAAGGCCCCGATCCCGACGATGGGCGGAAGTGGCTCTACAGCCTGACGCCCAAGGGAATCGATCTCGCACCCGTTCTCCTCGAGCTCAGCAAGTGGGGCTCGAAATACGAGAACGGGATCGCGCCGCCGGGTGTCCTCGAGAGCTGGGAGGCCGATCGCGCGGGCTTTCTCACCGAGCTGGCGAAGCGGGTCAAGACCACGCAGCGGCAGCCGAAGACCGCGCGACGATCGCGTTGATCACAGAGACTGGCCCGACCAGGGGCAATTTGCCCCGCGCTGATTCGTGTCTGGCCGCTGAATCCAAACGCGACCTCGTGCGTCAATTGGCATCAGATGACGATCAATCTCAAGAGCCTTCCTGTTCTGTTCCTGGTTCTCGGCGCGGGTCTCGCATCCGCGGACGCGCCCAAACCGACGGCGGCGCCCAAGCCGACGGCGGCGGCCAAGCCCACGGCGGATGCACCGGCAGCCCCGACCGCCACCTGCTTCGAGCTGTCGAAGGATGGCAAGGCCTGGAGCAAGACGCCCGAGCTGCTGTGCGTCGGCAGCGGTGACAAGAACATCGCGATCACGCTGAAGACCGGCATGCCGACCCCGATGGAGGTCGCCACCTTTCACTTCGATCTCAAGTCGCGCGTGCGCTGCATCGACTGCAACAAGGACGAGTTCGCGCTCACGAACCCCGAGAACTCGATCTTCAACACGCTCGCGATCAAGTTCGACGGCAAGCGCGACATGAAGTCGGGCGCCGAGACGGGCTCTGTCTCGATCGGCAAGACCTCGTTCCACTATCGCCGCACGAAGTAGTCGACGGCGCGGCCCGATGGTCACGCAGGCTACGTCGCCAGCCGAAACACCGTGCCGTAGCAGTCGATGATCGCCGGATTGATATGTACCGCGCGATCTGTCTCCATGCAGCGAACCCAGAGCCGCCACCCCGCGGCTCTCGCGGCCACCGCGCGATGCAGGGACAGGCCGTCGAAGCGCACGATCGACGCGGACGGTTGCGGTGCGCTGGCCGGCGCGAGCGCGCGGACCTTCGCGTCGAGCTCGTCGAAGTTCGCGATCAGCTCGGGCAGCTGTACCGTCACCGGCTCGGTCACGTACTCGGTCGCGCAATGCTCTGACGACTGATACGCCAGCAGCTGAGGCGCCAGGGCGGGCGACTCCAGTCGAGCGCGCATGTCGTGCAACAAGGCGAAGCCGAGCGCGCTCACCGTCGGGCCGCGCGCGGTGATCGAGCCGTCGACGTGCCAGTGTCGGCTGTCGACCGGGACGTCGCCGGCCTCGAAGTACTGGATCTTGGAGTCGACATAGACGTGGCGCTTCCTGCCGTCCAGGTGTGCCGCCATCTCCTCGAGCACGCGCCGCGTGATCGGTCCCGCCTCTGCGAGTGCTTGCTCGAGCGGAGCCCATACGAACGTGATGCCGTCGTTGCGGATCTCGTCCT
>JABFXX010000569.1 GCA_013368795.1 Kofleriaceae bacterium | reverse complement strand
ATCGCCGACGGTGGCCGCCCAGTCGTGGCCGCGATGTTCGCCGCGCTCGTCGAGCAGCGCCGCCGCGAGGCCGAGGAGGCCCGCCGTCGCGCCGAGGAGGCCGCAGCGCGCGAGCGGCTCGCGAATGCGGCCAGGAATGCCCGCGTCGTCCAGCGGCGCGGCACGCGGCACGATCCCGAGCGCCGCGCCGACGACGTGCTCGAGCGCGCCGGTGCGCGCATGCTCGCGGCGAGGCTCGTCGCGCGCGGCCAGCAGCTCGACGTCACGTACGAGGTCGACGGCACGCGCATCATGTCGCTCGTCGCGGCCGACACGTTTCAGGTCCTCGATCCGGGCATCTGCCTGTCGGGCGCCCACCGCGTGCTGACGCTCGATGCGATGCCATCCGTCGTGCGCGAGGCGATCGAGGAAGAGCACCTCAACATCACGAGACGATCATGAAGCGCGAGGTGTTTCTCCTCATCGACAAGGCCGGCTCGATCCTGTGGGCCGACGCGAGCGATAGCCCGTCGGCGCTCCCCGACTCGCGCGCGCGCTGGGAGGCGATCTGGTCGCGTCGCGACGACATCGACCTCATCGCGCACAGCCACCCGCTCGGCCCGTCGGCTTTCTCCGCCGAGGACGAGTCGACGATGGCCGCGCTCGACGACGCACTCGGCAAGCCGATGCGCTACGCGGTCGTCGCACCGCGCGTGACCATCACGCGCCAGGGCCTGCGTGGCTCCGTCGTCCAGCTAGCTCCCGAACCGTGGTGGGTCGCACTCCTGCGACTCGCCTCGGGTATGACGAAAGAAGACTGACCATGGCACTCCTCAACATCACGTACCAGGGCCACTCGGCCGACTACGAGCTCGCGATCGACTTCGCGACGACGGATGCCGACATCCGCCGCATCGCGGTCGAGGTCGTGCGCTCGGGCGGCGCCCGCGGCCTTCACCTGCCGAACCTGCCGCAGAACGCATTCACGTCGTTCGTCGTCGACCGCCTGACCGGTCCCGACGGCGAGCAGCGGATCTACCTGCGCCCGAAGGTGCCGTTTGGTGGCTAAGCGGATCGTCATCTGCGGCGTGGGCGCGCTCGGCTCGACGGCGGTGCAGTACCTCCGCAACGTCTCGGCCGAGCTGCGCCTCGTCGATTTCGATCGCGTCGAGTCCAAGAACCTCGCCGCGCAGTGGTTCGTGAAGCAGTCGCTCGGCAAGAACAAGGCGGAGGCGATTCGCCTCCAGCTCGCGAACTTCTACGGCGCGAAGGCGGAGGCGATGGGCGTGCGGCTGCGGGCCGACAACGCGGCGCAGCTGCTCGCCGACTGCGCGCTCGCCGTCGATTGCTTCGACAACGCTGACAGCCGGATCACGCTGGCGGAGGCGGCGCGTGCCGCCGGCGTGCCGCTCGTCCATGCAGCGTTCGCGGCCGACGGCACGTTCGGCCTCGTCCGCTGGGACGAGCGGTTCACGGCCGACCGCGAGGACACGCCCGGGCAGGCGACCTGCGAGGGCGGCGAGCACCTGCCGATGATCGGCCTCATCGGCGCGACGCTCGCCCGCACGATCCAGGATTTCCTGGGCAGCGGCGACCGGCGGGACTACCTGATCTCGCTGTCCGGCGTGATGCGAACGGCGTAGACTGTTCGCACATAGCGCGGCGTCATCCCGCGTGACCTTCAGGACGATGAGCCCATGCCGTCGTCACAGCCTCCGGGCATCGCGAAGGCAAAGGGGAGTGCTCTCCTCGACGACACGGACCCTTCATCTCGCTCCGGCTGCACGAGAAACGCATGGGCTTTCGCGTGTGGTCCGTCGAGGAGATGACATGACAGCACGCAAGGATTTCAAGCGCCTGGTTCGCGAGCGCATGGCGCGGACCGGCGAGTCGTACATGATCGCGGCGCGCCACGTCCGCGCCGACGCAGGCGATGCTCCGGGCGACGATCCGGGCGCCGATCCGGGCGTCGACGAGGCGGGCGACCCCGAGGCGGATGCCGGTGATGACCCTGCCCGCGAGCCGGCCGTCCCGGTGCTCGAGATGATCGATCTGGCGGAGGTTGCCGAGCCGCTCGGGTTCCGGTGTCGGGTCGTGATCCAACCTTCGCTCGCCGAGCGAGTCGACGCGGCCACCGCGCTCGCGCGGCTCCGCGACGTGCTGCTCGCGACGACGATGGATCGCGCGTTCGAGATGATGCGTTCTGTCGTCCTGCGGGGCCTGCGGCCACGCATCCGGCTGGTGGCCGAGAACTTCGAGGACGTCGGTCGGTTCGTCGTCCGCGCGGCGCACGGCATCGCCGGGGTCAGCGAGGCCGGGCACATGCTGGCGCTGACGATCGACGGCAAGCGTGGGCCTGCCCACGTGCTGTTCGCGCTCCAGCTGACGCCGGACTTCGTCCAGACCGACCGGGAGCCCTGCCTGATCCTGACCGACCCTGGCTCGCACACGGTCGACGCACTGCGCGGTCTGGTCCACAGCGTCACCGAAAACTTGACCCCGCGTTAGGGTCGAAAAATTGTCCCGATCCACGGGGTAGGTGACCGTCGAGCTATGAGATCGACGGCCTGGTTGGTGACCCTGGTGGTGGCGACGTTCGCGCTCGCGCAGACCGCGTCTGCGGGCGGGCAGAACGAGATCCGCACGGTGACGACCGAGCAAGACGGCTCGGCGACGCGCGTGATCGTGAGGAGCACGCAGACGCCGACGTTCACGGTCTACAAGCTCGAGAGGCCGACGCGCGTCGTGGTCGACGTGCCGAACGCGCGGCTCGCGTCGGCGCTCGTCGGTCACGACAGCACCGCGGCGTTCATGCCGAACACGTGGGCCGTCAGCGCGGTCACCGCGCAACAGCAGGACGACGGCGGCGCGCAGGTTCGCGTCGTGATCACGCTCGCACGCCCGGGCAGCTACGATGTCCAGACGGAGGGTAATGCGTTCGTCGTGCGCGTCACCGCGCGCGATGCCGCGCCGGCCGGCGAGGGCTCCGACGACGCGCGCCGTGCCGTTGCCGCCGCCGAGCAGGCGAGGGCAGAGGCCGAGCGTTCGAAGGCCGAGCTCGCGAAGATCCGCGACCAGGTCGAGGCGACGCGCCTTGCCGCGACGAAGGATCGCGAGGCCGCCGCACGTGCGAAGGCAGACGCCGAGGCCGCGCGCATGGCGATCGCCACCGAGCGCAACGAGGTCGCCCGTGCGAAGGCCGACGCCGAGGCCGCGCGTCTCGCCGCCGCGAAGGACCGCGAGGCTGCCGCCACGTCGGCCGCCGAGCGCAAAGCCGCGCGCAAGGAGCTCGACGCGATCGCGCGCGCGAAGACCGATGCCGATGCCGCGCGTGCCACCGCCGCCCGCGAGCTCGAGATCGCGACCCGCGCGAAGGCCGATGCCGAGGCCGCGCAGAAGGCTGCGACCGCCGCAC
>JABFXX010000673.1 GCA_013368795.1 Kofleriaceae bacterium | reverse complement strand
GGTTGCACGTAGCCCTGCGCCTTCTTCTGCAGCGTGTCGTCGCCGATCGCGGCCGCCGCGTTCAGCGCCTCGTCGACGTCGCCCATCTCGAGCAGGCCGCGCCGCTCGGCATCTCGGCCCCACGCACCGGCGAGGCAGTCCGCCTGGAGCTCGACGGCGATCTGATCGTTCGGGCGCCGGCTGCCGCCGCCCAGCTTGTCGCGCAGGTTCTGGACGTGGTGGCCGACCTCGTGCGCGATCACGTACGCCTGCGCGAAGTCGCCGGGCGCGCCGAACCGCTCGCGCAGCTCGTCGTAGAACGAGAGGTCGATGTAGACCCGGTGATCGTTCGGGCAATAGAACGGCCCGACCGCAGTCGTCGCGGTGCCGCAGCCCGAGCGGATGCCGCGGCGGAACAGGACCATCTTCGCCGGCGAGTAGCCGTCGAGCGTGTTCGCCCACGTCTTCTGCACGTCGTCGAACACGTAGCTGACGAACTGCACGGCCTCTTCTTCCGCCGGCGTGCTGGTCGCGGGCTTGCTCGAGCGGCTCGAGGTCGTCTGCGACGGCTGTTCGCCGCCGAGACAGCTCATGCCCTGACCGCACACGCCGGTGCCGGCGAGGACCGCGGCGAGGACGAGGCCGACGAGCATGCCCTTCCAGCCGAACATGCTGAGCAGGCGGATCAACGCGAACGCGCCGGCGCCGCCACCGCCCAGGCCACCGCCGGAGAACTGCTCGCCGCGCCGATCCTCGACGTCCGAGCTGTGATAGCCGCGATCCCAACGCATACCTAGATCGGAGCACCATCGCCGCGCGCCGACAAGCGTGCGCGCGCCTCGTGCGACGTGCGCTGCCGCCCGCTACGAGGTCTCCAGCGCGCGCGGATGATGGGCGAGCCAGCTCAGGATCTCGTCGGCCTTCTCGGCGGTGAGCGCCGCGTCTTCCTTGGCGTGGTTCGCGCCGGGCACGAGATCCCATACGTTCTCCTGGTCGCATGTCTCGAAGTACGCGCGAAGGCGCTTCGCCGCGCCGTGCGCCGGGTTCTTGTCGCCGACGAGGAAGTACGCCGGGAACGGTTGGTCGAGGCAGTCGTCGGCGACGGGCGGCACGCCACCGCCGTGGATCACGGTGGCCGCGAACAGCGGTGGCCAGCTCTGCAGATGCTTGCCGATGTACGTCGCGCCACCGGACCAGCCGACGAGGAAGATCCTCGACATGTCGATCGGCTGCTCGCGCGTGACCTCGAGGACGCGCTCGCGCACCCACTCGGGATCGCCGTCCCAGCGATACCAGGAGCCACCGCGACAGCCGAGATCCTTCGGGCACTCGAGCGCGAGCAGCTCCCAGCCGCGCGCCTCGACGGCGTCGCGCCAGCGGCGTTCGCTGTCCTCGGCGTCCTCGCGATCTCCGTGCAGTACGACGACCAGGGGAACTCGCTCGATCGTCGCGGATGCCACGCGCACCGGGCGCGCCGTGTCAGCGGCGCGCAATGTGACGGCCGCGCAGATCAGAACGAGCACCCAACGGCTCATACGACGCGGTAATTCAAGAACGTTGCCGGCAGCGCGAATGCGACGCGTTCGCACGACGTGCAGCCTCATGTGCGCTCTCACGTGAGGACGCGATTCCGTACCGTGCCCGACGCAGATCGACACGGCACAGTGACTTCACGTGCGCGCCGTAGCAATCCTCACGTTCGCGACATCGCTCGCGCTAGGTTGCGCGGGATCGAGGTCGTCCGGACCGCGGACCATCAGCTCGAGCAACGCGACGACGCTCGCGAGCTCGCAGCAGGTGATCCCGCAGCTGACGAGCAGCGGCGAGTGCATCGCGGTCGAGTTGTTCGAGAACGGCGAGGCGAAGGGCTCGATCTGCGTCGCCGATGCCCAGGCGAAGGGCCTGACGATCGTCGACCTGACCGATCAGTGGACGCCGACGCTGTTCGCGCCGACGCCAGACGGCCAGACGCCGGCGTTCCGCGACCGCTATCTCGAGCTCGCGCAGGAGAACGCCGACGACGACCTCCAGGCCAAGCTCGAGTCGTACGCCGAGCTGTACGGCGTCGTTCCCTCGCTCGCGATCGTCCGCGCGCGCCTCGCCGACGAGGAGCGTCATGCGTGTAACGCGGCGATCGATCCGAAGCCGGTCCTCGCGATCCCGCGCATGCTGTCGCAGGACGACAAGGACCGCGTCGCCGCGATTCGCCGCCGCGCACCGCTCGGCAAGCTCCAGATCGGCCTCGTCGCCGCGCAGCAGCGGCTGCACTGCGAAGGCTGGCTCTCCGACAAGGACGTCGATGGCACGTTCACGTGGCGGATGGGCATGGCGGTCGAGGCGTTCCAGCGCCGCAACTTCCTGATGCCGACGGCACGCCTCGACAAGGAGACGCGGCTCGCGCTGCAGCTCGATAGCCACGAGCTCGACTATCGCCTCGCGCTGCGCGTCCTCCGCGAGCGAGTCGTCGAGGCCGCGGGCCTCATCGAGGACGGCACCGCGGGCACCGGACCGATGCCCGTGCTCGGCCGCGAGCTCGATCCGCCGGCGATGCGCGCGGCGCGCGGTCACAAGCCGATGGCGAACGCGGCGCCGGATCTCGTCGGTGCGGCGACCGAAGCAGCGGCGCGCCAGCTCGGCTGGACCGATCCGGCGCGCACGCTCGCGTTCCTCGACAAGTACGGTGCCGGCGTGCGCGTCGCGATCGCGCTGCCGCCGCTGCCGGCCTACTACAGCCCGCACATGGAGCTCTCCGCCGTGCTCGATCGCGGCGACGTGTTCTACGACCCCGCGCCGCCGAAGGTTCGCCGCAAGGTCGCGCATCGCCCGACGCTCGTCCTCTACGTCCAGGACGGCGCGATCCAGCGACCGCTCGTGCGCTGGCCGACGACGATCGGCGGCTGGGCCGATCAACGCTTGCCGAGCGGCCAGCTCGTCCAGCGCTGGAAGGAATCCGACGTCGGACCTCGCGTGTGGAAGACGCTGACCGCAGGTCCCGCGTGGATGCCGCCGAAGTCGACGCCCGATCGCGATCTCGTCAAGAACCTCTACAACGGCCACTGGGCGCTGAAGAGCGAGCTGCTCGGCCCGGGCCCGCGCGCCGCATACGGAATGATGCTGCTCGAGCACGTCCAGGTCGTCACGAAGAAGGACGGCACCGAGCGGTTCGACGACAACGGCATCGGCACGCACGGCTCGTCGAGCGTCACGTCGATCGTCAACGGCACGAGCCACGGCTGCCATCGCCTGTTCAACCAGCTCGCGGTGCGGCTCGCGGACTTCTTGCTCCAGCACCGCACGCATACGGTGCTCGGCGAGCTCTCGGTCGGCTATCGCCGCACCGTGGTCCACAACAGCGATTCGTTCCGCATCGCGATCGACTCGCGCGGCTTCCAGTACGAGCTCGATCCGCCGGTTCCCATCGACGTCACGAAGGGCAAGATCTTGTCGCGGCGCAAGACGCCGCCGAAGGCGAGCGCGCCGGCGCGGCCGTAGGTACCATCGCGCGATGGCCCTGCGCGTTCGCGTCTGCACCACCGGCGATGTCGCCGAGGGCGAGCTGCGCGGCTTCGCGGTCCACGGCGTGACGTGGCCGGTGATGGTGACGCGGCTCGCCGGCGAGCTGATCGCGTTCCCCGGCGTGTGCCCTCACGATGACGTGTCACTCGTCGACTACGGCAAGCTCGACGAGCGCGAGCTCGTGTGTCGCGTCCACGGCTATCGCTTCGATCTCGACACCGGCCGCTGCGAGCACGCGCCGGGCCTGCACCTGCGCCGCTACAAGATCACGGTCGTCGCCGACGAGGTCTGGGTCGATCTGCTGTGATCCGTGATCGAGATCGTTGACGTCGACGTGATCGAGCCCGTGATCGTGGCCGTGGCCGTGCACGGGAACGCTCCCCTGATCGTGGCCGACACCGTCGTCGATCCGTCGCCTGTGAAAACTCGACGGACAGAATCGCTTCCAGGTGAGCTCGCCCCCCCGAGCTCGTCGAGGGCCAGGCCTGGGCGGCGCTTCTAGCTCGTCGCCGACCAGATCTGGGCGAGCGCTCGACCGCATACGTTCGGCTCGGAATGCTCGCGCCTGGTCGCCTACGATGTCGCGCTGATCTGGAACGCAGGGCAGGGAACCGCGAGCCTGATCGACCACGGCCTCGATCACCTCCACGGTAGCGTTCCCGTGCACGTGCACGGCCACGATCAAGGGAGCGATCACGGCCACGGCCGCGATCACGGCCACGTGCCGCTTGTGCCACGCTCGTCGTCGACGAGGCCTGGGTCGATCTGCGCAATCTCGCCGCGGACCGCGTGTCTCCTTGGGGATGGACGACCTCCGCGATCTCTCCGGGCGGGCCGTGCGCCTCGTCGTGTCGCTGGCGATCGCGTGGGGCGTGATGATCCGGACGGGCCACTGGGTCGGCAGGCTCCGCATCGAGCACGCGGACACCGGGCAGAAGGGACTCGGAATCGCGGCGTGCGCGCTGTTCGTCAGCTGCCTCTGCTTCGCGATGTGCATGGCCGCACTGCGGTGGCATGCGAGAGCGCGCATCTCGCCGATCGCGCCAGCGCGCGTCAGCCGGCGAGCTTCTTCGGCTCGGCGACGACCTTCGCCGGGGGCGTATCGCCGAGGCGCGCGATGATGAACGCGTACATGCCGAGCGCGTCGAACGTGCCGCGCATCGCCATGCGCCAGCCGACCTGCTCGAAGTGATCGGCCTCGATCTCGGCGAGCGTCTCGCCCCAGTACTGCGACGCGATCGGGACGAGCCCGTCGTTGGGGCCGGCGACCCGGCGCAGGTAGGCGTGCACGGGCGCGATCGCGAGCGAGACCGGCGTCGCCGAGTCGCGGATGCCGCCGACGACACAGGCGTAGCGCACGCCCGGCGCATCCTTGACGTCGGCGTTGAACTTCTCGAGCGCCGACGGCGACAGCCAGTCGAGCGCGTGCAGCGGCACGCCGAGCAGCTTGATCGCCTTGCGCGCGAGGCCGAGCGGGCCCTCGTTCGCCCAGTTCGCGAGCGGCGTCCCCTGGTGCGGCGTGCCGATCGTGACGAGCGCGCGGACCTTCGATGCGAGGCCGAGCTTGGCGAGCGCGTAACGCACGTCGAGGCCGCCGAGGCTGTGCGCGATGATGTCGACGCGCTCGTGGGGCAGGGCGTTGATCTTCTCGACCAGGATGCGCGCGCGATCGGGAACCGATGCGGCGGCCGGGAGGCGGACCGCGTGGGCGTGGCAGCCGAGCGACTCGAGGTGCTTCACGATCCCGCGGAAGTAATGGAGCTTCACGCCGGGCACGCCGATCCGATCGAAGCCGAACAGGCCGTGGACCAGGACGACCGGCAGCGGCGGGCCCCGCTCGGCCGTGCCCTCCTTGGTCTCGACGCCTTCGAGCGGCGCGACCTTCGGCAGCCGCCGGCGGTACCAGATGACCGCGGCGACGGTGGCGAGCAGCAGCAGTGCGAGCAGCGCGAGGACGACGGTGCTCACGGGATCGACTACCAGCATGGCATAGTCGCGAAATGAGGACGATGCTGGCGATCTCACTCGCGCTATCCATGGGTTGCGGCGCGGGCCGGCCAGCTGAAAAGCACGTCAGCGCGAGTCCCAACACCGAGCAATCGCTCGCGGATGGAGTGCGCGCGCTGTGCGACGCGCCGGCGCGGGCCGAGGCCGATCCGGACTGGATGAAGGCGGACGGCGGCCGCAAGGCCTCGATCCTGGGCAAGCACCTGGTCGAAGGTGTCGAGAACCCGCGCGCGCTGCAGGTCGCCAACGCCGCCCCCGATCACCAGGCGGGCGATCTCGAAGCGATCGTGAAGGAGGCCGGCGTGTCGCCATGCCGCCTCCAACAGGTGTGGTCTCCCGCACCGGCACCGGACGCGGAGCCAAGCGGGAGTGCCGCAAACGAATAGGTCAAGATCGGCCGCTACAACCGCCGTGCGGCATGCCGTCGCATGAGCCCGGGCGCGCTGTGCGGTGAATTGTCGCGCAGGGAATCAACGACGATTTACCGCAGCGACTCCGTCGACGACGCGTGCGATCACACGCATCGAAACGCGCGAGGCGATCTCTAGATCGTGTCCGCGCAACCTTGCGAACCCCTTACGACTCGTGATGAAAGCCGCGTAGGGAAACCATGTCGAGATTCATCTTCCCGGAATGGACCGAGACGCTCAAGAAGTGGATCAACTTGTTGGTCCTCGGAGCGCCGGTCTACCTCGTCGCGCTGATCGCGTACGGCGTGACGCCCGAAGCGATTCGGATCGGCTATCAGCCGGACCAACCGGTGCCTTACAGCCACGCGCTCCACGCGGGTGAGCTGGGCATCGATTGCCGGTACTGCCACACGACGGTGGACCGAGCGGCGAAGGCCGCCGTGCCGCCGGCCGCGACGTGCATGAACTGTCACTCGACGGTGAAGAAGGACTCGGACGCGCTCCTGCCGATCCGCGCTGCGTTCGCCGAGAACGAGCCGGTTCGCTGGACGCGCGTCAACGACCTTCCCGACTACGTCTACTTCAACCACCAGGCGCACGTGAATGCGGCGGTTGGTTGCGAGTCGTGCCACGGCCGCATCGACCAGATGGCGAAGGTCTACCAGGCCAAGCCGCTGACGATGGAGTGGTGCATCGAGTGCCACAAGAATCCGACGCCGAACCTCCGCCTCGCCGAGAACGTGACGAAGATGGGCTACGTGCCCGGACCGCACGAACACGAGGACGTGGCGAAGAAGAATGAAGTCCACCCGCCCATCAACTGCTCGACCTGTCACCGCTGAGGAGCCGAGCATGTCCGCCAAAGAACACGACCACACCCACGACGACCACGGCCACGATCACGGCCAGGTCGACAACACGGCTTCTCACCCGATGGCCCCGACGGGCCCGCTGCCGGCGACCCCGGAGCACGGCTACTGGAAGTCCATGCGCGAGCTCGAGGGCAAGGCGCCCTGGCAGCTCGAGCCGCACATCAAGGAGTTCGAGCCGGGCAGCGACAAGCCGCCCGTCGACCCGATGTCGCGCCGCAACTTCTTCCATCTGATGGGCGCGAGCATGGGCCTCGCCGGTCTCGCGGCCGGCGCGGGCTGCCGCCGCTACGAGAAGGAAGAGATCGTCCCGCTGTCCCGCCGTCCCGACGGTCAGGTGCCGGGCACGACGCTGCAGTACTCGACGGCGTTCGAGATCGGTGGCACCACCCACGCGCTCGTCGCGACGTCGTACGAGGGTCGCCCGATTCACCTCGACGGTAACCCCGAGCACCCGTTCGCGGGTGGCGGCATCGTCCCGGGCACGAAGCGCCACGCCGGCGCGCACACGTTCGCGCAGGCGTCGATTCTGTCCCTCTACGATCCGGATCGCTCGCGTACCGCGCTCCACAAGGGCGGCGGCTCGTCGATCGCGACCTTCAGGGCGTCGCTCGGCGACATCAAGAAGAAGATTGGCCCCCGGGCGCACGTGCTCGCCGAGGCTTCGACCTCGCCGACGCTGCTCGCGCTCCGCCGCCGCCTCGAGCAGGCCGGCGCGAAGTGGCACGAGTACGAGCCGATCTCGTGGGACAACGAGCGCGAGGGCCTGCAGGGCGCCGTCGGTCGCAAGGTGCGGCCGCTCGCCAAGCTCGACCGCTGCGAGACGATCGTCACGATCGATTGCGACATCTTCGTCGAGCACCCGGCCGCGATGCGCTACAGCCGCGACTTCGCGCGTAGCCGCCGCAAGGACGGTTCGCTCGGCCTCGGCAAGATGAACCGCCTGTGGGTCGCCGAGAGCGTCATGTCGAACACCGGCGCGATGGCGGACCACCGCCTCGGTATGCGCGCCGAGCTCGGCCTGCCGTTCGCGCTCGCGCTCGACGCCGCCGTCTCCGGTGGCGGCGCGGCGATCAACAGCGAGTTCCTGAAGGAAGCGAAGGTCCAGCAGTTCATCTCGGTGCTCGCCGAGGAGCTGAAGGCGAACAGCGGCAAGTCCGTCGTGATCGCCGGCCGTCGCCAGCCTCCGGCCGTCCACGCGATCGTCGCCAAGATCAACCAGGCGATCGGCGCGGTCGGCGCGACGCTCGACTACGTCGAGGACCCGGATCCCGAGCGTCCCTCGCACCTCGAGGCGATCAAGGCGCTCACCGAGGAGATGAAGAACGGCCGCGTCGACATGCTGCTCATCCTCGGCGGCAACCCGGTCTACGACGCGCCCGTGGATCTCGCGTTCAGCGAGAACCTCAAGAAGGTGAACAGCGCGCCCGAGGGCGTGTCGATCCACCTGAGCGAGTACGCCGACGAGACCAGCCAGGAAACGACCTGGCACCTCCCGAAGGCCCACTTCCTCGAGGCGTGGGGCGACGCGCGCACCTGGGACGGCACCGTCTCGATCGCGCAGCCGCTGATCGCGCCGATGTACGGCGGTATCTCGTCGATCGAGATGCTCTCGCTCCTGCTCGGTGACGAGCAGTCCGGCGAGGCGCTCGTTCGCGGCACCGTCACCGGCATGGGCAAGCCGAGCTGGAAGCAGTACGTGCACGACGGCTTCGTCCCGGAGACCGGGTACGCCGTCGCGCAGGTCCAGGCGACCGCGCTGCCGCAGTACACGCTGACGCCCGGCCAGATGGCGGGCAGCCGCCGCAAGAACGGCGAGCTCGAGGTCGTCTACCACTTCTCGAGCTTCACGTACGACGGCCGGTTCTCGAACAACCCGTGGCTGTGGGAGACCCCTGACTTCCTCACGAAGGTCACGTGGGACAACTACGCGCTCGTCTCGCCCGAGACGGCGTCGTCGCTCGGCATCAACAACGACGACCTCATCACGGTGAAGGTCGGCGGCAAGACGGTGCAGCTCCCCTGCTACACGATGCCGGGTCAGGCCCGTTACTCGATCGGCCTCGTCCTCGGCGGCGGTCGCAAGTTCGCGAGCGCGTCGGTGAAGGCCGGCGGCGGTCGCGATCGCGGCCCCGGCTACAACACCTACGTCGTGCGCGCGTCGAACGGATTCGACATCGCGACCGACGCGTCGATCAGCTCGTCGGGTCACTACCCGCTGGCGAACGTCCAGGACCACTGGAACTACAAGCCGGGCAGCAACAAGCTGATGAAGAACGATGACTCGAGCGGCCTCCGCTTCGACCACGAGGTCGAGCGCCGGTCGTTCGAGCTCGTCGAGCAGGTCGATCAGGAAGAGCTCGAGAAGAACAAGACGTGGGCGGCCGAGTCCGAGCACGAGTTCTGGGACGACACGCTCGAGGCGAAGGCCGAGAACAAGAACCCGCGCCGCCTGTCGCTGTTCGAGGAGAAGAAGTACGAAGGCCACAAGTGGGCGATGGCGATCGACCTCTCGACCTGCACCGGCTGCAACGCCTGCATGGTCGCGTGCCAGTCGGAGAACAACGTCCCCGTCGTCGGTCGCACCGAGGTGATGCACAACCGCGAGATGCACTGGATCCGGATCGACCGGTACTTCCAGGGCACCCCGGAAGAGCCGCACGTCGTGCACCAGCCGCTCCCCTGCCAGCAGTGCGAGAACGCGCCGTGCGAGCAGGTCTGCCCGGTCGGCGCGACGAGCCACTCGGATGAAGGCCTGAACGACATGGCCTACAACCGCTGCATCGGCACGCGCTACTGCGCGAACAACTGCCCGTACCGCGTCCGCCGCTTCAACTTCCTCGACTGGAACAAGGAGTTCCGCGACGCGCGCAACAAGGTCCGTCGCCTCCTGTTCAACCCGGACGTCACGGTCCGCATGCGCGGCGTGATGGAGAAGTGCACGTTCTGCGTGCAGCGCATCCAGAACGCCAAGATCAAGGCGAAGGCCGAGATCCGCAACCCGAACCCGGCGAACCCGCCGCACACGGGCGGCGTGAACGATCCGCTGCCGGACGGAACGATCGAGACGGCGTGCCAGATGGCGTGCCCGACCGAGGCGATCGTGTTCGGCGACCTCGCCGACGCCGAGAGCCGCGTGGCGAAGCTGCACGCGGATCGTCGCAGCTACGACCTGCTCCCCGAGATGTACACGCGGCCGCGCAACCGCTACCTGACGCGCATCCTCAACCCCAACCCCAAGATGCCCAAGGTGGCGACCGAGGGGGGTCACTAAGCCATGAGCACCGAAGCAGCAGCCGCTCACGAGCCTGGCAAGGCCCGCGAAGCATTCCGCGCGGTCACGCGCGACGTCGCCTGGATCGCGGAGGCGCCCAAGCCGCACAAGCTGTGGCTCGTCGCGCTCGCCCTTGCCGTCGTCATGTTCGGCATTGGCCTCGTCAGCATCTTCCACCTGGTGACGACCGGTATCGGCGTGTGGGGTAACTCCAACTCCGTCGCCTGGGCGTGGGACATCACGAACTTCGTCTGGTGGATCGGTATCGGTCACGCCGGAACGCTGATCTCCGCCGTGCTCTACCTGACGCGGCAGAGCTGGCGCGTCAGCATCAACCGCTCCGCCGAGGCGATGACGATCTTCGCCGTCATGGCGGCCGGTCTGTTCCCGCTGCTCCACACGGGCCGTCCGTGGTTCGCGTGGTGGATGATCCCGATCCCGAACGACATGGGCTCGATGTGGCCGCAGTTCCGCAGCCCGCTCATGTGGGACGTGTTCGCGGTCTCGACCTACGCGACGACGTCGATCCTGTTCTGGTACATGGGCATGGTCCCCGACCTCGCGACGTTCCGCGACCGCGCCGCGATGCAGGGCAAGAAGATTCGCGCGCTGGTCTACGGAATGCTGTCGCTCGGCTGGCGCGGCTCGGCCCGCCACTGGCACCGCTACGAGCGCGCCTACCTGATCCTCGCGGGTCTCGCGACGCCGCTGGTCTTCTCGGTGCACTCCGTCGTTTCGTTCGACTTCGCGACCTCGCAGCTCCCCGGCTGGCACACGACGATCTTCCCGCCGTACTTCGTCGCTGGCGCCATCTTCTCGGGCTTCGCGATGGTGCTCACGCTTCTGATTCCGCTGCGGTTCCTGTTCAACCTGCAGCACATCATCAAGCAGGAGCACATCCACGCGATGTGCCGCATCATGCTGGCGACCGGCATGATGGTCGGTCTCGCGTACGGCACCGAGTTCTTCATCGCCTGGTACTCGGGCAACCCGTTCGAGTCGTTCACGTTCGTGTCGCGCGCGTTCGGACCGTTCTGGTGGGCCTACTTCCTGATGGTCGGAAACAACGTGCTGATCCCGCAGTTCTTCTGGAGCAAGCGGGTCCGCAACAACAACGTCCTCATCTGGGTGCTCTGCATCTGCATCAACATCGGCATGTGGTTCGAGCGCTTCGTCATCATCGCGACGTCGCTCGCTCGTTCGTTCCTGCCGAGCGCTTGGTCCTACTACCACCCGACGAGGTGGGACGTCGGTCTCTTCGTCGGAACGATCGGCATGTTCCTCATGCTGTTCCTTCTCTTCTTCCGCTTCGCGCCGGTTGTCGCGATCAGCGAGGTCAAGGGCGCTTCGCCTGAGGCCCACGCCGGCGGCCCGTCCAAGGGAGGCCACCACTAATGTCGACGCACGACGAAACGACCGTGCCGACCAACGGCAACGAGAACGGCGACGGGGAGCTGTACGGCGTCCTCGCCGAGTTCGACACCCCCGGAGAGCTCGTCGAGGCGGCCCGCAAGGTCAACGACGCGGGCTACACCGACTTCGACTGCTACTCGCCGTTCCCGGTGCACGGCATCGACCCGGCGATGGGCATCAAGCGGACGATCCTTCCGCTGCTCGTCTTCGGCGGTGGCTTCACCGGCGCGATCGGCGGCCTCGCCCTGCAGTGGTACTGCAACGCGCACGCGTGGACGTGGAACATCTCCGGTAAGCCGACCTGGTCGATTCCGGCGAACATCCCGATCGCGTACGAGTGCGCGATTCTCCTCTCGGTGTTCGCGACGTTCTTCGGCATGTGGATCCTGAACCGCCTGCCGCAGGTCTGGCACCCGCTGTTCCGCCAGGACAAGTTCGCGCGCGTCACCGACGACGCGTTCCTGCTCGGCATCGAGGCGCGCGACCGCCGCTTCGACGCCGAGAAGACCCGCCAGCTCCTGCTCGATGCCGGCGCGATCTCGATCGAGAACGTCCACTTCGATCCGGATCCGGCGAAGAAGGCGATGCCGAAGTGGATCGTGGCGTTCATCGTCGCGAGCACCGCGTTCGCGCTGATCCCGTTCGCGATCGCCGCGAAGGCGCGCAACTCGTACTCGGCCGAGCCGCACATCCACATCTTCCCGGACATGGACTTCCAGCCGAAGTACAAGTCCGACACCGCGATGGACCTGTTCGCCGACGGCCGCGCGAACCGCGGCGAGATCGCCGGAACGGTCGCGCGCGGTCAGCTCAGCGCGGACGACGTGTTCTACCGTGGCCTCGAGGGCGGTGACGGCGGCGAGAAGTGGACGACGGCGTTCCCGAAGTTCTACCCGGATGGCCGTGAGTTCGCCGTCAACAACGAGCTCATGCAGCGCGGCAAGAACCGCTACGACATCTACTGCACGCCGTGCCACGGCTACGACGGCCGCGGCCAGGGCATGGTGCCCGAGCGCGTGAAGGCGGGCGGCGGCCTCTGGCAGGCGCGCAACCTCGTCGAGGCGCCGGACAAGGACGGCAAGGGTGGCGTGGTCGTTCAGATGCCGAACGGCCAGCTCTTCAACACGATCTCCAACGGCTACAACACCATGATGGGCTACGCCGCCCAGATCCCGCATGCGGATCGCTGGGCGATCGTGGCGTATGTCCGCGCTCTCGAGCGCGCGCAGAACGCATCGCTCGATGACGTCCCGGCCGACAAGCGGGGGAGCCTCCGATGAGCGTACTGACTAAATCACTGCACCCGGACGAGAAGTACAAGGCCGGTAAGCTCGGCTCCAACATGATGAAGGCGGGCCTCGGCATCGCCGTCGTCTTTGGCGCCATCTCGATCGTTCTCGGCGCGATGCACGGCGATCACTGGAAGCGCTTCCTGCACGCCTACGTCATCGGCTGGTCGTTCATCGTCAGCATCGCGCTCGGCATGATGTGGCTGGTGCTCATGCACCACCTCGTGCGTCAGCGCTGGTCGACGGTCGTGCGCCGCATCGCCGAGGCGATGTCGCAGGCGTTCCCGATCATCTTCATCGCGGGCCTCGGCTTCGTGATCCCGGTGGTCGCGGGCTACAAGGACCTCTACTACTGGGCGCACCCCGACGCGAAGGTCGCCGCGCTGAACCACACCCTCCAGCACAAGCTCGGCTGGCTGTCGCCGGGCTTCTGGGCGATCCGCTACGTGGCCTACGGCATCGTGCTCACGGGCATGGCGGCGTACTTCGCGAAGAAGAGCCGCGAGCAGGACGAGAGCGGTGATCCCAACATCTCGACGCGGCTCCGCGTCGTGTCGGGCCCGGCGATGATCGTCTACGCGCTCATCACCTGCATGATCGCCTTCGACATCCTGATGTCGATCGCGCCCAAGTGGTACTCGACGATCTACGGCGTCGGCTTCTGGGGCGGTGGCTGCATCGCCGCGTTCGCCGCGCTCGGCCTGATCGTGCTGTGGCTACAGCGCAGCGGCCGCCTCGTCCACTCGATCAACGACGAGCACTACCACGACATCGGAAAGTGGATCTTCTCGTTCACGTTCTTCTGGGCGTACACGGCGTTCAGCCAGTTCATGCTCCAGTGGTACGGCAACATGCCGGAGGAGACCGTCTGGTACAAGTACCGCATGTTCGGCGAGTGGCAGTGGGTCTCCATCGCCATCCTCGTCGGCTACTGGGCGTTCCCGTTCGTGTTCCTCATGTCGCGCTGGACGAAGCGCATCGTGCCGTCGCTCGTGTTCTTCGCGGTGTGGCAGCTGCTGTTCACCTGGCTCAACCTCTACTGGAACGTGATGCCCAGCTATGACTGGGAGGTGACGTTCCACGAGAGCACGAAGCTGGTGTCGGGCCCGCTCATGGGCAACATCTCGCACCACCACGTCGGGCTCACGGCGGTGGACTTCACCGTGTGGATCGCGCTGGTCGGCGTGTTCCTTGTCGGCGTCGGCAAGAACCTGTACGGCAACCTCATCCCGGTGAAGGACCCGACGCTCGGGATGTCTCTCGCCCACGAGCAGCTCTAGGAGACGACGATGTCTGGTCCCAAGCGCAATCCCGACAAGCTCAACACGATCGGCATCGTGGTCGTCGGCATCTGCGGCGCCGTGATGGTCTACGTGACCATCGCCGGCCTGCAGGCGTTCTACATGAACAACACGTCGCAGATCCAACACGCCGCCGACTACGCCGGCATGGACCTGACGGCGAAGGGTCACAAGGCCGACGAGATGCGCAACATCACGGAGGCCGCGACCAACACCGGCGCGCCGACGTATCGCATCCCGATCGAGCACGCGATGCAGCTCGTCGTCGAGGACGCGAAGCAGAACCCCGCGCACCTCGTCCCGACGCTGCCGCCGTCCGAGAAGGCGACGATCGAGCCCGCGTTCGGTCGTCCCAAGCCGCTCGGCGCGGCGCCCGCGAGCGGCGAGGGCGGTCAGCCCGCGCCGACCTCCGGCGCTGCGATGCCCGCTGCACCCGAGACGCCGACCGGCGCCATCGGCGTGGGTGGCGCGGCTGGCGCCTCGCCCGAGAAGAGCGACGCGCAGTCTCCGACCCCGACGCCCGCGCCGGGCGCGCAGCCCACGGTTCCGGCGCCGACGGCTCCGGCCGCGCCGGCTGCTCCGAAGGCACAGCCGAAGAAGGCGGGGGCGGCGGGACAGCCCAAGGCGGCCGGCTCGGCCGCACCGAAGACCCCCTGACGTGATCAAGCGCATCCTCCTCGTCTCCGCGTTCGCCCTCCTCGGGGCGCAGCCGGTGCTCGCGCAGCCGGGCGGGGAAGCTGCGCCGTCGCAGGATCCCAAGGACGAGATCCTCGCACCGCCCCCGACCTACAAGGGCAACAGCGTCACCGTCACGGAGAAGCTGCTGTCGCAGGTTCCTCGCGACGCGCGGTTCCGCGATCAGACCGGCAAGGTCGTGACGCTCGGCGAGCTCCTCGCCGGCGAGACTCCGACCATTTTGACCTTCAACTATTCCGACTGCCCGATGCTGTGCAACCTGCAGCTCAACGGGCTCTCGGCGGTTCTGCCGTCGATCGGAGAGAAGAAGGACAACACGCTGTTCCGCGTTGGCGGACAGTTCCGCATCGTCACGATCGATCTCGAGCCGAAGGAGAGCCTCGAGAAGCTCGGCAAGATGCGCGAGAGGTACATCGGGCGGCTGCCCGAGAACCTGCGCGCCGGCGCCGAGAAGGGCTGGACGTTCCTCGTCGCCGAGATCCCCGGTGATGGCGCGGCGATTCGCCGCGTCGCGGAGTCCGTCGGCTTCTCGTACACGTACATCACCGAGCGCGCTGAATGGGCGCACCCGGCGGCGCTGATCTTCCTCAGCTCGAAGGGAACCGTGACCCGCTACGTCTATGGCATCGAGTTCGATCCGCAGGTCATGCGCGACTCGATCTTCAAGGCGGGTGCGATGGAGCCGGCGAGTGCCGTCGGCTTCATGAACCGCTGCTACCACTACGATCCCGACGCGAACAATCACAGTCGCGCCGGAGTGCTCGCGCTGCGCATCGGCGCGGCGGGCGCCGTTGTCCTGCTGTTGTCGGGCCTGGGGATGATGCACGTCATCCGCAAGAACCGACCGCATCCGCCACAGAGAGGTAATCGATCATGAAATCGATCATCCGGACCCTCGCCGCGACCATGCTGGTCGCGTGGGTTTCCACCGCAGCGGCGCAACCCGCTGCGGGTTCGGCTGCTCCTGCAGCGGGCTCGGCTGCTCCTGCAGCGGGCTCGGCTGCTCCTGCTGCAGAGGCCGGCTCGGCCACTGCGCCGGCTGCCGGCTCGGCTGAAGGGTCTGCTGCTGCGGGCTCCGCCGCCGAGACGTCGGACCAGGGCATGAACCCCGCGCCGCCGGTGAACCCGGCCGACAAGGGTGCTGCCGCGGGCCAAGGTCCTCAGGGCGCAGGTGCAGAGCCGGGTGCCATCCCGGCACCGTCGGCCGCGAGCCCGGGCATCGCCTGGTACGACAAGCTCGCGAACAAGGACATCGAGGAGGAGGGCACGTTCTGGATGCCCAAGTCGGTCAACGCTGCGGCCGACGACTCCGACCTCATGTTCTATGCGGTGCTCGCGCTCTCGACGTTCTTCTTCATCGCGATCGCGGTCGCGACGATCTACTTCGTCTGGAAGTACCGCCACCGCCCCGGCCACAAGGCCGAGCCGAGCGCCGCGCACAACGACGCGATGGAGATCACGTGGACCGTGATCCCGACGATCATCGTCGTGTTCCTGTTCTGGTACGGCTGGCGCTCGTACGTCCACGTCGTCACGCCGCCGAACAAGGCGGTCGAGATCAACGTGCTCGCGTGGCGCTGGAACTGGCAGTTCACGCACGCCAACGGCGTGACCGACTCGGACCTCCACGTCCCGTCGAACACGCCGGTGCGCCTGGTCATGACGAGCAAGGACGTGCTCCACGCGTTCTACGCGCCGGCGATGCGCGTCAAGCAGGACGTCGTCCCGCGTCGCTACACGTACGCGTGGTTCTACGCGACGAAGCCGGGCACGTACCGGCTGACGTGCGCGGAGTACTGCGGCACGAGCCACGCCCAGATGGCGTGTCTGCAAGAAGACCCCAAGACGAAGGCGTGTCTCCGCCGCGCCGTCGTCGTCGTCCACGCACCTGGTGACTACGAGCGCTACCTCGCCGACAAGGAGGCCGAGTCGCAGAACCTTCCGCCCGCAGAGCTCGGCAAGAAGCTCTACGAGAAGAAGGGCTGCAACGCCTGCCACACCGTCGACGGCACGCCGCGCGTCGGCCCCTCGTTCGCGCACGACTTCGGCACGATGGTGCCGATGTCGGACGGCTCGAAGGTGCTGATGGACGAGAGCTACATCCGCGAGTCCTTGATGTCGCCCCAGGCGAAGTCGCGTCCCGGCTATCCGCCGTCGATGCCTTCGTTCGAAGGTCAGCTCAAGGAAAAAGAGATCGAAGGCATCATCGCCTACATCAAGTCGCTGAAGTGAGGAACTGAGATGGCGACCACCGCAGAACGACTTCCGCAGGGCCCGACCACCGAGCCCGACTTCCTCCACGTCAAGCGTGGAATCGGCAGCTGGCTACTCACGCTCGATCACAAGCGGATCGGCATGATGTACCTGGCGGGCATCCTCGTCTCGCTCATCATCGGCGGCATCTTCGCGCTGCTGGTGCGAACCGAGCTGTTCTTGCCCGGCAAGCAGCTGGTCTCCGGCGACACGTACAACCAGTTCTTCACGCTGCACGGCGCGGTGATGGTCTTCCTCGTGATCATCCCCGGCATCCCGGCCGCGCTCGGCAACATCATCATGCCGATCCAGCTGGGCGCGCCCGACGTCGCGTTCCCGCGGCTCAACCTGTCATCGTTCTACCTGTGGATCACGGGCGCGCTGTTGCTCGTCCTCACGATCCCGTTCGGTAGCCTCGATACGGGCTGGACGCTCTACACGCCGTACAGCCTCGAGTCGAAGACGCCGGTGTTGCTCGCCGTCTGCGGCGTGTTCCTCCTCGGCTTCTCGTCGATCTTCACGGGCCTCAACTTCCTCGTCACGATCCACAAGTTCCGCCCGCAGGGCATGGGCTGGTTCCAGCTGCCGCTGAATGCGTGGGCGATGTACGCGACCGCGATCATGCAGGTGCTCGCGACGCCGGTCCTCGGCATCACGGTGCTCCTCCTCGCGGTCGAGCGCTTCGCGCACATCGGCATCTTCGACCCGAACCTCGGCGGCGACCCGGTGCTGTTCCAGCACTTCTTCTGGTTCTATTCGCACCCGGCCGTCTACATCATGATCATCCCGGGCATGGGCGTGATCAGCGAGATGATCTCGGTGTTCTCGCGCAAGCCGATCTTCGGCTACCGCTTCATCGCGTACTCGTCGGTGTCGCTCGCGCTGCTGTCGTTCCTCGTGTGGGGTCACCACATGTTCGTGTCGGGCCAGTCGCGGCTCGCGAACATGGTGTTCTCGGCGCTGACGTTCACGGTCGGCATCCCGTCCGCGATCAAGGTCTTCAACTGGGTCGCGACCCTCTACAAGGGCGACATCCGGCTGAAGACGCCGATGATCTACACGCTGTCGTTCCTGCTGCTCTTCACGATCGGCGGTCTGACGGGCCTGTTCCTCGGCATCCTGTCCGTCGACGTCCACCTCCACGACACGTACTTCGTCGTCGCTCACTTCCACTACGTGATGATGGGTTCGACGCTCGTCGCGTTCCTCGGCGCGCTCCACTACTGGTGGCCGAAGTTCACCGGCAGGATGTTCAACGAGCGGATCGGCCAGATCTGCGCGATCGGCGTCTTCTTCGGGTTCAACCTGACGTTCCTCCCGCAGTTCATCATGGGCTCGCGCGGCATGCCGCGTCGCTACTGGGACTACGACCCGCACTACGAGATCTTCCACCAGCTCTCGACGATCGGTGCCTTCATCCTCGGCATCTCGATCTTCATCACCGTCGTCTCGCTCGTGTTCTCGTTGAAGAACGGCAAGAAGGCGGCGCGTAACCCCTGGGGCGCGACCTCGCTCGAGTGGCAGGCGCCGACGCCGCCGACGCTCTACAACTTCGAGCACCCGCCCGTCCTCCACGAGCTCTACAACTACGACGACCTCGTCGAGGTCGAGCCGGACCTGTGGGAGCGCATGACGCCGATCGAGGCGGACGAGGGCAAGGCGGACGCTCTCGCGCGCCAGCGCGGTCAGGCGGCCGATCACACCGGCGGTGCGACCGACGACGACCTCATCCGCGCCGACGTTCACGCGCGCCTTCAGGAAAAGAAGGCCGAGCGCGGCGTCGAGGCCTCGACGCGCGGCACGCCGATCGGAAAGTCCGACGAGCAGGTGAAGGAAGAGCACGCTGGTAAGGGGCTCGCCGTCGCCACGGTCGATGAAGTGAAGCGCGAGACCGCCGCCGAAGAAGCGAAGTCCGAGTCCGAGAAGAAGGACGAAGAGAAATGAGCACCGCCCACGACGCACACGGCGACGCCCACGGCCACGGCCATCACGGCTCGCCGTTCATCGCGCACCACTACGACGACGCTCTGCACCAGTTCGACAGCGGCAAGCTAGGAATCTGGCTGTTCCTCGCGCAGGAGGTGCTGTTCTTCTCCGCGCTGTTCGTCGCGTACGTGCTCTATCGAGTCCACCACGGCGAGATCTACAGCTACGCGCACAAGTACCTCGACGTGAAGTACGGCGCGATCAACACCGGAATCCTGATCTTCTCGAGCCTCACGGCCGCGTGGTCGGTCCGGTGCGCGCAGCTCGGTCAGAAGAAGGGCCTGATCCTCTGCATCGTCGTCACGATCGCGTGCGCGTTCGGGTTCCTCGGGATCAAGTACATCGAGTACAGCCACAAGATTCACGAGCAGCTTCTGTTCGGCCGTTATTTCGATCCGTGCGTGAGCCCGGGCGGTAACGAGTTCATCACCAAGAGCAACGAGTGCCCCGGCACCAAGGGCACGCCGAAGTGGGACTTCGGTGCGGGCAAGGCTGTCGATGGCTGCTTCGAGAGCGGCAAGATCGATCAGGACGCGCACACCGAAGGCGTCCAGGCCTCGTGCACCGTCAACGAGGTCAAGGTCCAGACCTCGCGCGGCGCCGACGGCAAGGTCACCGAGACCGAGGTGTCGAAGCGCCCGATCACGGAGATGTGCCCGGTGTGGACGCCCGGCCATCACGCCGAGGGCGGCGAAGGCCATGGCGAGGGTCATGGGGCGCACAAGTTCCCGTGCTGGAAGGTCTCGTACCAGCCGGCCGTCTGCCCGGATCTCACCGACGCGACCGCGCGCGCCCGCGGCGCTGCGGGACGCCCGCAGGTCGGCATCCTCGTCGAGTACGGCGATCACGAAGAGCGCGGTCACGACATCGTGATCAAGGCGGACTGCAAGGAAGCCCCGAAGGCGACCGAGCCGGCCGACGCGCTCGCGGACGCGGAGCAGAAGCTGGTGCTCGGCAAGTCGACGGTCGGCGAGAGCCACGAGATCTCGGCGCACGAGCAGCACGAGATCGAGTCGATGGGCCCGCCGCCCGAGCACACGAACATGTTCTTCACGATCTACTTCGCGATGACGGGCCTGCACGGCATCCACGTCATCGCCGGTATCATCGTGTTCCTCTGGCTGCTGATCCGCGCGCTGAAGGGTCACTTCACGCCGGACTACTTCGGGCCGGTCGACTTCGGTGCGCTGTACTGGCACATCGTCGACCTGATCTGGATCTTCCTCTTCCCGCTCCTTTACCTCATCCACTGAGGACGACCATGGCTGCAACCGAACACCACGATGACCATCACGGCATCTCGCACGTCGCGACGGTCAAGACGCTCGTCGCGACGGGCGGCACGCTGCTGGTCCTGACGATCGTCACGGTCCTCGCGACGAAGATCGACTTCGGCGCCAACATCAACCTCGCCGTCGCGATGGTGATCGCGGTGACGAAGGCGACGCTCGTCGTCCTGTTCTTCATGCACCTTCGCTACGACCGGCTGTTCCACTCGGTCATCTTCGTCAGTGCGCTACTCGCCGCGTGCTTGTTCGTCGGCTTCACGCTGATGGATAGCGGCCAGTACCAGCACACGAACATCTGGAACCCGAGCGCGCCGCCGATCGCACCGATCGGTCCGCGCCCGACCGGCGGCTAGCCTACGAGCGAGGTGTTGCGGGACCGAGCACGGGGCCGGATCGAACGGTCGCGTGCTGGTCGTCCCGATCGCAGTGGCGGCGGACGATCTTCATCAGGTCCACGCCGCGGACCGGCTTGCGCAGTGCTTCGTCGACCGCGAGGTCGAGCATCGGCTCGACCGCGGCGCCGGTCAGCACGACCGTGGGAATCGAGAGCAGCTCGCGATCGCGTCGCTGGTGCTCGCGAAACTCCATGCCGTCCATCACCGGCATCTGCACGTCGAGCAAGATCAACGACGGTCGAATTGTTTGCAGCAATTCGAGCGCCTCGCGGCCATTGGCCGCCGTACGCACGGAGTAGCCCTCCTTGGTCAGGAACATCTCCATGAGGTCGCGCGCATCCGGATCGTCATCGACGACGAGTACGGCGACATGGTCGGATTGATTTCGTCGTCGATGCTGCATCACGCATTGCACCTCGAGCGCTCTCCCTCGCTCCCTCGACGAGAGATCCGGTGCAACGCGTGCGCCCGCCGCACGTAATGCGGACTCCGAGTAACCGCGCTGACGGATTCATCGCGATTACCGGTCGCGGCGCGAAAATTCGCGGTTGGCGCCACGTAGGCGACCGAGCGGCTGCGTCGCACCGCGCGAAATTGCATCGCGGCGCGCCCGCTCACCCGGACCAAACATCGTCGGGAAGACTACGAAGGTAGCGCGGCCGCTGGAGGGTGCCGTGGCCACTCGATCGTGAACGTCGTGCCCGCATTCGCATTCGAATCGGCCTCGATGTGGGCCCCGTGAGCCCGCACGATCTGGTTCACGATGTAGAGGCCCAAGCCCAGGCCGCGTGGACCGAGCAGGCCTTTCGCGAACGGCTCGAAGATGTGCTCGAGCTTGTCGGGCGGGATCGGCGAGCCGGCGTTGTGCACCCGCATCACGACGTCGCGAGGCCGGCCTTCAAGCGAGAGGTCTATCGAGCCGTCGCCATACTTGAACGCGTTGTCGAGCAGGTTCGCGACGACCTGGTTGACCCTCTCCGGATCCCACTCGCCGTGCAGGTCGCCGGCGATATGGAGCTCGATGTGACGGCGTGGGTGCAACGTCTGGAGCTCCTCGACCGGAACGCGTGCGAGCTCTGCCATCTCGACCGGCTGGTAGTCGAGCGCGATGCCGCCGTGACGGCTGCGCGCGAAGTCGACGAGGTCGCCGATCAGCCGATTCATCCGGCGCGCGCTGCGAGAGACTCGCTCGCCCATCGCCCTGCACTCGTCGGCGGCGTCGGAGCGCATGCCGTGCTGCTCCGCCATCATCATGATCGCGTTGAGCGGATTGCGCAGGTCGTGGCCGAGGATCGCGATGAAGTCCTCCATCGTCTTCGTCGCGCGTTCGGCGGCGGCCCTCGCAGCCTGTTCGTCCGCGAGCCTTCGCTCCTGTACCTGGAGCTCGCGGTTGTGCTTGTAGAGCATCACGAACGCGCCGACCTTCGCGCGGATCACCTCGGGTACGTACGGCTTGGTGATGAAGTCCACCGCACCCAGCGAGTAGCCACGCGCGGCTGACTGATCGTCCTTGAGGATGGCGGTCACGAACACGACGGGAAGGTGCCGCAGCTGGTCGCGTTTACGGATCGCCTCGACCGTCTGATAGCCATCGAGCACGGGCATGTGCACGTCCATGAGGACGAGCGCGAATTCCTGGGACGACAGCTGTGCGAGCGCCTCCGCGCCGGACCGAGCGAGCACGAGCTCCTGGCCGAGCGGCTCGAGTACTGCTTGCAGCGCGACGAGGTTCGCCGCGTTGTCGTCGACGAGCAGAATGCGCACAGGTCGATCTTGTTCTGGCACAACAGCAGACCGGTCCATCAATTTCCAAACTACCACTCGCGTCGACGAGTGCACTGCCGCGAGAGTTTTCCGCCTTGTCGACGCTAGCGATGGTGCTCAAGGTTCGCGCGAGGGCGAACATCGTGAATCTCACGCGTCATCGCAACGCAGGGCAGGCAAAGCGGCAGCATTCGAAACGAAACGGACAGCAGCGGATCGACGAGCTGATGCGTCAGAACGAGGAGCTGGCGAACGAGCTCCTCGAGATCGGCCGCGTCGTGAATGCGAGCGTCCACGGCGACTTCTCGCAGCGTGTCATGTGCAACGGGAAGCCGTGCAAGGGCGACTCGACCGACGCGGGCGTCGGCGTGAACGCGCTCGTCGACAAGCTGACCCAGGTCACGACCGAGGTGACGCGCGTCGCGCGTGAGGTCGGCGCGGAAGGCAAGCTCGGCGCACAGGCCGAGGTGCACAGCTCGGCCGGCAACTGGAGCGTGCTGATCAACAGCGTCAACATGCTCGCGGGCAACCTGACAAATCAGGTGCGGAACATCGCGCTCGTCACGACGGCCGTCGCGAACGGCGACCTGTCGCAGAAGATCACCGTCGAGGCCAACGGCGAGATCCTCGAGCTGAAGAACACGATCAACGTGATGGTCGATCAGCTGCGGAGCTTCGCCGACGAGGTCACGAGGGTCGCGAAGGAGGTCGGCAGCGACGGTCAGCTCGGCGGCCAGGCCAAGATCGTGGGCGTGTCGGGCACGTGGCGAAACCTGACCGACAACGTCAATGCGATGGCGTCGAACCTGACGATCCAGCTGCGCGACGTCTCGAAGGTCGCGACCGCGATCGCGAACGGCGATCTCTCGCAGAAGATCACGGTCGATGCGCGCGGCGAGGTGCTGCAGATCAAGGACGTCTTCAACAAGATGGTCGACCAGCTGAACTCGTTCGCGTCGGAGGTCACCCGCGTCGCGCGCGAGGTCGGCACCGAAGGCAAGCTGGGCGGGCAGGCGAGGGTCCCGGGCGCCGCAGGGACGTGGCGCGACCTCACCGACAACGTCAACATGCTCGCCGGCAACCTGACGTCGCAGGTGCGCAACATCGCGCTCGTGACGACCGCGGTCGCGAACGGCGATCTGTCGCAGAAGATCAGTGTTGGCGCCAGCGGCGAGATCCTCGAGCTGAAGAACACGATCAACGCGATGGTCGAGCAGCTGCGGACGTTCGCGCGCGAGGTCACGCGCGTCGCGCGCGAGGTCGGCACCGAAGGGCGCCTCGGCGGCCAGGCGAAAGTGCCGGGCGTCGGCGGCACCTGGGCCGATCTGACGGAGAGCGTGAACCTGATGGCGAGCAACCTGACGAATCAGGTGCGCGGCATCGTCAAGGTCGTCACCGCCGTCGCCGAGGGCGACCTGTCGCAGCAGCTCGTCGTCGAGGCGAAGGGGGAGATCGCGGCGCTCGCCGAAACGATCAACGGGATGACCGACACGCTGCGGTTGTTCGCCGACCAGGTCACCTCGGTCGCGCGCGAGGTCGGCAACGAGGGCAAGCTCGGCGGGCAGGCGCGCGTTCCAGGCGCCGCCGGCACGTGGCGCGACCTGACCGACAACGTCAACATGCTCGCGGGCAACCTGACGTCGCAGGTGCGCAACATCGCGCTCGTGACGACCGCGGTCGCGAACGGCGATCTGTCGAAGACGATCTCCGTCGATGCGAAGGGAGAGGTCCTCGAGCTCAAGAACACGATCAACGCAATGGTCGGCCAGCTGCGGACGTTCGCCGCTGAGGTCACGCGCGTCGCGAAGGAGGTCGGCACCGACGGCAAGCTCGGCGGCCAGGCCGAGGTTCCCGGCGTCGCCGGTACGTGGAAGCACCTGACCGACAACGTCAACCAGATGGCGAGCAACCTGACCGATCAGGTGCGCGGCATCGTGAGGGTCGTGAGTGCGGTCGCGAACGGCGACCTGACGAAGAAGCTCATGGTCGTCGCGAAGGGCGAGATCGCCGCGCTCGCCGAGATCATCAACGGCATGACCGCGACGCTGCGGACGTTCGCCGAGCAGGTGACGTCGGTCGCGCGCGAGGTCGGCATCGAGGGCAAGCTCGGCGGTCAGGCGAGCGTGCCGGGCGCGTCCGGCACGTGGCGCGATCTGACCGATAACGTCAACCAGCTCGCCGGCAAGCTGACGACGCAGGTTCGCGCGATCTCGGAGGTCGCGAGCGCGGTGACCAAGGGTGACCTGACGCGGACGATCGATGTCGAGGCGCGAGGCGAGGTGCTCTCGCTCAAGGACACGATCAACCAGATGATCGCGAACCTGCGCGACACGACGCAGACGAACAAGGAGCAGGACTGGCTGAAGACGAACCTCGCGCGGTTCGCGTCCTTCCTTCAGGGTCAACGCAGCGTCGAGACGCTCGCCGATCTCCTGATGTCGGAGCTGACGCCCGCGGTCGGCGGTCAGATCGGTACGTTCTTCATCGTCGAGGGCGGCAGCCGGTCTCCGGTCCTGTCGCTGATCAGCTCGTACGGCTACAAGCGCCGCAAGCAGGTCTCGAATCGCTTTGGATTCGGCGAGGGTCTGGTCGGCCAGGCGGCGAAGGAGAAGAAGACGATCATCGTCGACGACGTGCCCGCGGACTACGTCCAGGTCACGTCGAGCATCGGCGAGGCGACGCCGCGGTGCATCGCCGTCCTGCCAATCCTGTTCGAGGGCGAGGTCAAGGGCATCATCGAGCTCGGCTCGTTCCGCACGTTCAGCGCCGTGCACGTGACATTCCTCGAGCAGCTGATGCTCAGCATCGGCGTCGTGTTCAACATGATCAGCGCGAGCCGGCGCACCGAGGAGCTGCTCGGCGCGCTGCAGCGCTCGAACACCGAGCTCGAGAGCCGGTCCAAGGAGCTCGAGGACAAGGCGTTCCAGCTCGAGATCCGCAATCGCGAGATCCGCGAGGCGGGCACGTCGCTCGAGGACAAGGCGAATCAGCTCGCGCAGGTCTCCCAGTACAAGTCGGAGTTCCTCGCGAACATGTCGCACGAGCTGCGCACGCCGCTCAACAGCGTCATCATCCTGGCCAACATCCTCGCCGACAACGGGGACGGCAATCTCACGGCGAAGCAGGTCGAGTATGCGACCACGATCCTGTCCTCGGGCCGCGACCTGCTCGCGCTGATCAATCAGATCCTCGATCTATCCAAGATCGAAGCCGGAAGGATGCAGATCGAGCGGCGGCCGGTGCCGCTCGACGAGGTGCTCGCCTACACCGACAAGCACTTCGGTCCGGTCGCAGCGCAGAAGCAACTGAAGTACACGCACTCGGTGACGGCCGACGTGCCGCCGATGATCACGACGGACGTCCAGCGTCTCCAGCAGATCCTGATGAATCTGCTCTCGAATGCGTTCAAGTTCACCGAGAGCGGTGGCGTCGAGCTCCGCCTCGATATCGAGCGCGATGCGAGCCGGCTCCACACCCAATCACTTCGCGCCGCGCCGCGCGTGCTCGCGATCTCGATCATGGACACTGGCATCGGGATTCCCGCCGAGAAGCAGCACCTGATCTTCGAGGCGTTCCAGCAAGTGGACGGATCGACGAGTCGCCTGTATGGAGGCACCGGCCTCGGCCTGACGATCAGTCGCGAGCTCGCGAGGCTGCTCGGCGGCGAGATCCAGCTCGAGAGCTCCGTCGGAAAGGGCAGTACGTTCACGCTGTACCTGCCGCTCTCGCACGAGGTCACTGCGGAGGTTCAGACGACGGCGCTCGAGCCGCGCGTGACTGCACCCGCGGAGGTGCAACCACCCGCGGAGCCCGAGCTCGTCGGTAGGACATTGCTCGTCGTCGACGATGACCCGCGGAACCTGTTCGCGATCGCGAGCCTGCTCGAGCTCGACGGCGCGACCGCGCTGACCGCGACGAGCGCGAAGGACGCGTTCGACGTGCTTCGCGACCACAGCGAGGTCTCGGTCGTGTTCATGGACATGATGATGCCGGAGCTCGATGGCTTCCAGGCGACTCGGCAGCTGCGCGCCGACCCGCGCTATCGCGACCTCCCGATCATCGCCCTGACGGCAAAGACGATGCCAGGCGACCGCGAGAAGACGGTCGAGGCCGGCTGCAATGCGTTCGTCGCGAAGCCGGTCGAGCGCGAGAAGCTGTTCGCGGCGCTGCGTCAGGCGATGAAGGTGGGGGCATGACCGAACCCGTCAACATCCTCCTCGTCGATGATCGGCGCGCCAACCTGCTCGCGCTCGAGGGCATCCTCGCGCGCCCCGACTACAACCTCGTGTTCGCGACATCAGGCCGCGACGCGCTCGGCGAGCTGCTCCGTCGCGACTTCGCGATGGTCATCCTCGACGTCGGGATGCCGGAGATGGACGGCTTCGAGACCGCGCAGATGATCAAGCAGCGGCCGCGATCGAAGTACATCCCGATCATCTTCGTCACCGCATCGATCTTCGAGATGGATCAGGTGTTCCGCGGCTACACCGCCGGTGGCGTCGACTACTTGCGCAAGCCGTTCGAGCCGTACGCGCTCCGCGCGAAGGTCGCGGTGTTTGTCGAGCTGTACCGCCAGCGCAAGCAGAACGAGGCGCAGGCCGCGACACTTCGCGCGATCGAAGTCGATCAGCGCAAGCGCGCCGAGCAGGCACTTCGCGAGACCGAGGCGCTGTACCTGCAGATGTTCGAGCAGGCGCCGGTCGGCATCGGGTGCGCCGATCCGGACGGCCGGTGGAGCCGCGCGAATCGCTACCTCTGTCAGACCCTCGGGATCGACCACGATGAGCTGATCGGGCGCTCCGTCCATCTGATGGGCGTCGGCGACGACAGCACGTCGCTCGCGCGGCGCCTCGCGGCGCTTCGCACCGATCCGGATGCCCAGTCGCGCGGCGAGCATCGGCTCGCGGCCGGCGACGGCGAGCGCTGGTGCGGGGTCAACCTGTCCTCGATCCGCGATGCGGCGGGGAACCTCGTGTGGTTCATCGTGATCATCGAGGACATCACCGAGCGGCGCAACCGCGAGGTCGAGCGCGCGCGCTTCGTCCAGGAGCTGCAGCAAGGGATCCGCGCGCGGGACGACTTCATCTCCGTCGCCGCACACGAGCTGAGGACGCCGCTCACGCCGCTCCGGCTCCAGGCCGAACAGATCGTCCACGAGCTCGAGACCGGCGCTGCGCTCGACCGCAAGGCGCTGCTGCCGAAGGTGGCCAAGCTCGACCACGGGGCGCAGAGGCTGTCGACGCTCGTCGACGAGCTCCTCGACGTGTCCGCGATGAGCATCGGGACGCTGAAGCTCGAGCTCGCCGATGTCGACCTCGTCGATATCGTCGGCGAGGTGATCCAGCGCGTCGAGGATGCCGCGGAGCGGGCGAGGGCCCCGATCGTCGTCAGCGGCGACGCGAGCGTGGTCGGCCACTGGGATCGCCTTCGCCTCGAGCAGGCGATCGCCAACCTCGTCGACAACGCGATCAAGTACGGTTCCGGTCATCCGATCGAGGTGAGTGTCACCACGTCGGCAAACCGCGCACGCTGCTCGGTGCGCGACCACGGCCCGGGGATCGCGGAGGACCAGCAAGCGCGCCTGTTCGAGCGATTCGAGCGCGTGTCGCCGCTGCGCCACTATGGGGGCTTCGGCGTCGGCCTGTGGGTCGTGCGTCGAGTCGTGGAGGCCCAGGGAGGAACGGTCAGCGTGGCGAGTCGGCCCGGCGAGGGCGCGGAGTTCACGATCGAGCTCCCGCGACGTCCCGGGCGAGCGGCCGAGGCTGCCCCTTCGGCCACCAAGGAGGTGCAAGCATGAACGCGAAGGTGCCGATCATGGTCGTCGACGATGACATCGATATCCTCGAGACCGTACGCGACATCCTCGTCGGTGGCGGCTACTCCGTCGTCACCGCAGGCAACGGAAAGGAGGCGCTCGATCTCATCCACGAGATCGACCGGCCGTGCGTGATCCTGCTCGACCTGATGATGCCGGTGATGAGCGGCGGAGAGTTCCTCTCCGTGCTGCGGCAGACGCGCGTGCTCGCGACCGTCCCGGTCGTCATCATCTCGGCGTGGGCATCGGAGGCCGGGAACGTGCTCGACCAGGTCCAGGGCTTCGTCAAGAAGCCGATGTCGCTCAAGTCGCTGCTCGATGTCGCGAATCGGTACTGCGCGGAGAACCCGGAATGTCGCGCGTGCTCGTGAGTCAGCTCGCGACCGGCGTCGACTCGACGATGCCTCTCAGCTCGCCCATCGTGAACGGCTTCTCGATCACGCGTGGCCCTTCCCCCGAGAGGAACGCGCGCGCCTTCGGCGTCGATGCGCCGCCGGTCATCACGACGAAGCGCTCGAGCAACTCGGGGCGCTGCGTCTTCACGAAACCGTGGACCTCGATGCCGCTGATCTCGGGCATCACGAGATCGCAGAGCACGAGATCGAACGCGATCGTCCGACCGAGCACGTCGAGCGCCTCGGCACCGCCAAGCGCGATCGTGACCTCGTGATCGGCGAGCTCGCGTGCGATCGCGGTCGCGACGACGCGATCGTCGTCGACGAGCAGGATGCGCCGGCGTGTCGTGGAGAAGCTCATCTCGCTCTCATCATGACGCGTTCTCGTCCTCGCGCACGACGGTGTGCGAGTGCGCTCGTGTGCGCATTCGACGCGACTCACGCTGCGCTTTGTGACCGCGCTTGCGATCTCGCGAGCGGCTGATCACCGCGCGCGATCGCGATACGCTCGCTCTCGCGCGTTGCAGGCAAGAGGGCCGCGACGTGCGTCGTAAGAGGCAAACATGGATGAGTCTGGCAACCCCACGGGACGCAGGATCCTGCTGGTGGAAGACGATATCGATCTGCGCCAGGCGCTCGAGGAGGCGCTCGTCGAGAACGGCCACGAGGTCGTGACGGCGAGCGACGGCGCGCTCGGCCTGGAGAAGATGCGCAGGTTCCACCCCGATGTGGTCGTGCTCGACCTGATGATGCCGAAGCTCGACGGCTGGCAGTTCCGGGTCGCGCAGCGGCAAGAGCCGGCGATCGCCGACACGCCGGTCGTCGTCATCTCGGCGAGCGATACCCCGGCGGCGCTCGCGGTGAATGCCGACCTCTACGTGCGCAAGCCGTTCGACGCCGACACGCTCGTCCACGCGATCGACGGCGTGGTCAACGCGCACGAGCGCAAGGCGAACTTCGCGAGGGTCGCGCAGACCGAGCGGCTCGCCGCGCTCGGCACGCTCGCCGCGGGCCTCGCGCACGAGATCAACAACCCGCTGACGTACGTCCTGATCGAGCTCGCGCACGCGATGAAGCTGCTCGACACGATCGCGACCGACGAGAACCGCGGCGTGATCGATCAGGTGAAGTCGCTCACGCGCACCGCGCTCGACGGAGCGGAGCGGATCAGCGGCGTCACGCGCGCGATTCGCAGCTTCTCGCGCCCCGACGATCGCGGTCTCGTCCCGATCGATGTCCGCGGCCCGCTCGAGGCGGCGATCCGGCTCGTCGCCCACGACGTGAAGCTGCGCGCGAAGCTGACGACTCACTTCGAGACGTTCCCGATGGTGATCGCGAACGAGGGCGGGCTCGGCCAGGTGTTCCTGAATCTGCTCACCAATGCGGTCCAGGCGATCCCGGAGGGCAACCCCGAGGACAACGAGATCCGCGTGGTCGCCGGCGTCGATTCGGCCGGCGGCCTCTCGATCGAGATCGCCGACAGCGGCGAGGGCATCCCGGTCCACCTGCAACAGCGGATCTTCGAGCCGTTCTTCTCGACCAAACCCGTCGGCCATGGCACGGGGCTCGGTCTATCGATCAGCCACAGCATCATCCGCTCGTTCGGCGGCTCGCTGACCGTCACGAGCGATCCGGGCCGTGGTTCGACGTTCCGGATCCGCTTGCCACCGATCTCCAGCCAGCCAAGCTGATGGCGCGCCGCGCGAAAGAACCGAAGTCGATCGAGCTGCTCGTCGTCGACGATCGGCACGAGAACCTCGTCGCGATCGAGTCGATCCTCGCGTCGAACGACTACAAGCTCGTGTGCGTGACGTCGGGCGCCGAGGCGCTGCGCAGGCTGCTCGAGCGCGACTTCGCGGTGATCCTGATCGACGTCGTGATGCCCGAGATGGACGGGTTCGAGCTCGCGACGCTGATCAAGCAGCGCGAGCGCTCGCGGCACACGCCGATCATCTTCCTGACGGCGAGCGACCAGGCGGTCAGCTACCGCGGCTACTCGGTCGGCGCGGTCGACTACCTGTTGAAGCCGCTCGACCCCGACATCCTGCGCGCGAAGGTGGCGATCTTCGTCGAGCTGTTTCGCAAGGACCTGCGCATCCTCGAGCAGGCGGCAGAGCTGCGGCGCGCCCAGCAGCGCGAGCGCGAGCACGAGGTCGCGGCGCTGCGGATGGCGAGCGAGACGCGTTATCGCAACCTCGCCGAGGCGATCCCGCAGATCGTGTGGACCGCGGATCCCGACGGCAACATCGGCTACTTCAACCACCGCTGGTACGACTACACGGGCGACCTGCGCGAGCCGGCGAGCGGCGCGTGGCGGACGTGCATCGATCGCGAGGACCTCGCGTCGTTCGCGCAGGCATGGAGGAAGGGCATCGAGCAGAGCCAGGTGTTCGAGCTCGAGTTCAAGCTGCGCCGCCGCGACAACCACCTCGGCTGGCACCTGTGTCGCGCCGTGCCCGAGTACGATCCGTCGTCGCGCAAGCTCGTCGGCTGGCTCGGCACGTTCACCGACTGCGACGCGCTCAAGCGCGCGGCCGAGACCGCGAAGAGCGCCGTGCGCGCACGCGACGAGTTCCTGTCGATCGCATCCCACGAGCTGAGGACGCCGCTCACGACGCTCGGCCTGCGTCTCGATGGCCTCGAGAAGGAGCTACGCGCATCCGGCGCGATGGGGTCGGCGTCGCGCGTCGAGCACAAGATGTCATCGGCGCTTCGCCAGACCGGTCGGCTCGTCACGCTCGTCGACAGCCTGCTCAACGTGTCGAGGATCACCGGCGGCCGGCTCGTCCTCCAGCCGCAGGTCTTCGACATGATCGAGGCGATTCGCGACGTGATCGATCGCATCGCCGAGCTCGCGACCGGCGCCGGCGTCACGGTCTCGCTCGATGCAGCGGGGCCGATCGTCGGCCGGTGGGACCGGCTGCGCGTCGAACAGATCGTCGACAACCTGCTCGTCAACGCGATCAAGTACGCGTCGCACGCGCCGGTCGAAGTCACGGTCGCCGCGCGCAAGGAGAGCATCGAGATCGCGATCCAGGATCACGGTCCCGGCATCCCCGACTCGGAGCAGGAGCGCATCTTCGGCCCGTTCGAGCGCGCGGTGTCGTCGCGCAACTACGGCGGCCTCGGCCTCGGCTTGTTCATCGCGCGGCAGAACGCGCTCGCGCACGGCGGCTCGCTGCGCCTGGCGAACGCCGAACCGGGTGCGAAGTTTGTCGTCGAGCTGCCGTGGCCGCGGCCGACGGCCTAGTCGGCGAGGTCGGCGAGCTGATCCTCGATCGCCTCGGCGATCGCGCTCGCGAGCTGGGCCTGCACGCCGGGTTCGGCGAGCTGACGTCCCTCGATCGGGTGATCGATGAAGCCGACCTCGACGAGCACGGCGGGCATCGTCGCGCCGAGCCGGACGTGGTGTGCATCCTGGCGAACGCCGCGATCGCCGTCGGCGCCCCGGCGCGCGCGGATCGCCTTCTGCATCCGGGCGGCGAGCTCGGCGGCCTCCCATTGCGCGGCGCCACGCTCGACATCGTCGAGGACGAGCGCGATCTCCGGATCGACGCCGGGCCTGGGCGTCGTCGTGTCGCTGCGGAGCGCGCGGCCGTCGACGTCGACGCCCTTCGCGGTCAGCACGAACGTCTCGTAGCCCGTCTGGGTACGCGCCGGCGACGCGTTCGCGTGGATGCTGACGAAGATGTCGGCGGGCACCTTGTCGGCGATGTCGACGCGCTGGCGCAGCGTCAGCGTCCGATCCTGCGTGCGCGTGAGCGTGACCTCGATGCCGCGCTCCCGCAGCTTCGCCGCGACCTGCTTCGCGAGCGCGAGCGTGACCTGCTTCTCGCGAAGGCCGGTGCCGACGTTCTGAGCGCCGAGGTTCGAACCGCCGTGGCCCGGATCGATAACGACGCGCGGCGCGGCCGCGGCGGCGTCGGCGAACGCCAGGGCACACACGAGGGGCAGAGAGAGCCTCACGGCGACGATCTTCGCGTGCCGTGATCGCCAGGCCCAGTTTTTCCCGAACAGTCCTCGTAAGTCGGGAGCCGCGGGGCAGTCTGCCTTGACGCAAACTATCCACAACGCTACGTTTTTCGCAGTTGTCTTCAAGGCGCCAAGCAGGGGGTTTTGCCCCCGTAAACATCCTCCTGCTCGTCGCCTTCCTCGAGGTCGCGATCAACCGCGTCGCCGTGCCGATGCTGCGGCCCGCGAAGGGCACGCCGCCGACGTGGCACACGGTCCTCGATTACACCGGGCTGTTCCTGTTCTATTTCGCAGGCACGCTCGCGGCATTCGTCGTCGGTGCGCGCGTCGTCGCCGTGCTGCGCGACCGGCCCGCGATCCGCGACATCGTCGCGCAGGTCGTGTTCGCCGGTGCGGCCGTGCTCGCCGCGATCCCGCTCGTCATCGCAGCGCCGGCGGCGCTGTCGTTCCCGCTCGAGCTCGCATTCGGCGCGGCGGCGATCCTGCTCGTCGCGAGCGGCATCGGCAAAGGCCGCGACCTCGGCGCGCAGCTCGGCCTCGTCGCGCTCGCGATCCCGCTGCTCCTTCACACCGCCGCCGTGATCGGCGCGAAGTATGTCTGGCCCGAGGGCGTGTTCGACGGGCCGGGCGCGGAGATCACGAAGTCGGGCGTCATGGCGCTGAGCCTCGTCGCGCTGGTCTCGCCGTACGTGTTCGCGCCGCGGCCGTTCGCGCGCGCGGTCACGCGGCCCGGCCCGATCCTGTTCGCGATGACGATCGCCGCCGTCGGCGCGGTCATCGCACGCACGTACTACCTGAAGGTCGCCAAGGCCGCGGCGCTCGCGATCGGCGTCGAGCTCAATCAGGGCCAGGCGGATCCGCGGCTCGCGCTCTACCTGCTCGCGGTCGCGACGCTGGCGTGGACGCTCGCGTCGTGTGCGACGGCGGGGAGCCCGGCGCGGCGCCGCATCGGCGTCGGCATCGCGCTCGTGATCCTCGGCGGCTACGGCTTCCGCTGGCCCAATCACTATCTCTTGCCGCTGCTCGGCATCGCGCTGGTCGCCGATGCGGTCAAGCGCGTGCGCGAGGAGGAGCTCGCCGCGCTGCCGCTCACCTCGGAGACGCCGCCGATCGCCGACGCCGCGTGGTCGAGCTACATCGGTACCGTCAAGGCGGGCCTCGAGCGCTCGCTCACGAACGTCCATACGCTGACGACGCGCGGCGAGGGCGGGCTCTCGTCGTCGGTGATCATCGGCGACAAGGATGGCCTGCCGGTGCGTACGCGGATCGAGCGCATCGACGGCAGCGTGATCGCGCTCGACGTCGTCCTCGGCCGCGAGCACGACGAGATGCGCGGCGCGACGCTGACATTGTGGGCGATTCCGCCGCGCGCGCTCGGCGTCAACCCGGCGGGGCCGCCGGCGGCGCCACTGTTCAAGACGGGCGACGCGCCGTTCGACGAGCGCTTCAAGGCGCGCGGCAATCGCCAGGTCCTCGACAAGCTGCTCGACGAGGAGACGCGCGCCCGTGCGGTCGCGACGCTCGACGGCTGGCTCGCGTTCTGGGAGGCCGACGGCCTGCGCTACCGCGTCTATCCCGGCCGCGGCGCACCGCTCGATCACCCGATGCCGTTGTCTGATCTCGCGCTCGGGCGCACCGCGACCGCCGACCGGCTCGTCGCGATCGTCGACCTGCTCGCCGAGATCGCTTCGCGTGGAATCACTGCTACCGTCCCGGCGGAGCCGACCACGCTGGAGGCCGAGTCGTGAAGTCCGCCATCGCTCTCGCCATGTTTGCCTGCGCCTGTACGCCGACCGGCTATACGGCCGCGACGCCCAACTGGGTCAACGACACCGCGTCGGTCCAGCCGAAGTTCCCGACGCCGATCGCCGACCGCTACCGCGACGTCGCCGCGAAGATCATCGCGACGGCGCGCGCCGACCGCGGCGCGTACGCCAAGCTCGAAGTCCTCACCGACACGATCGGTGCCCGGCTCGCCGGTTCGCCCGCGCTCGACAAGGCGATCGCGTGGGCGGCGCAGGCGATGAAGGACGACGGCCTCGAGGTTCGCACCGAGAAGGTCATGGTCCCGCACTGGGTTCGCGGCGAAGCCGACGGTGCGATCACCGCACCGATCGCGCGCCACGTCGGCGTGCTCGCGCTCGGCGGTAGCGTGTCGACGCCGAAGGGCGGCATCACCGCGCCAGTCGTCGTCGTCCACGACTGGAAGGAGCTCGACGCCAAGGCCGAGCAGGTGAAGGGCGCGATCGTCGTCTACAACGTCGCGATGCCGGCCTACAGCGAGGAGACCGGCAGCGGCTACGGCCAGACCGTGCAGTACCGCGGCGGTGGCGCATCGCAGGCGGCCAAGCGAGGCGCGGTCGCCGCGCTCGTTCGCTCGGTCACCGCGAAGAGCCTCCACACGCTGCACACCGGCGCGATGCGCTACGACAAGGACCAGCCGAAGATCCCGACGGCTTCGATCACGATCGAGGATGCCGAGCTGCTCGATCGGCTCGCGTCGAAGGGCACGGTCACGATGCGGCTGCGCATCGAGACCCAGGACATGCCCGAGGCCGAATCGGCCAACGTGATCGGCGAGATCAAAGGTAGCGAGAAGCCCGACGAGGTCGTCGTGATCAGCGGCCACATCGATTCGTGGGACGTCGGCCAGGGCGCGCACGACGACGGCGCCGGCATCGTCACGATGATGCAGGCCGGCAAGCTGCTGAAGCAGCTCGGCCTGAAGCCGCGCCGCACGATCCGCATCGTGCTGTTCACGAACGAGGAGAACGGCCTGCGCGGCGGCAAGGGCTACGCGGCGGCGCACCAGGCCGAGCTCGGCAAGACCGTGTTCGCGCTCGAGAGCGACTTCGGCGGCTTCGCGCCGCGCGGGTTCGGCATCGGCCACAAGGACAAGGACGCGCTCGGACGCATGCAGACGCGGATGACCGACATCGCGTCGCTGCTACGCGGCTTCGGCGCATCGCGCATCACGCCGAACGGCCACGGCGGCGCGGATATCGAGCCGATGGCACCCGCGGGCGTGCCGCAGGTCGGGCTCGACGTCGACGGCCACGCCTACTTCGACTATCACCACACCGACGCCGATACGCTCGACAAGGTCAAGCCGCAGGACATCTCCGACATGGTCGCGGCGGTCGCGGTGATGGCCTACGTCGTCGCCGACATGCCGGACCGTGTCGACAGTCCGTGATGTCATTGCTCGCGTACTAGAAGCGCCGCTCGTCGTTCGTGACGCGCTCGAGCCGGCCGATGCGATCGTCGTGCTCGGCGCGCCGCTGTGGCGCGATGGCTCGCTGTCGCCGATCCTCGCGGAGCGCGTCGAAGCTGCGATCGAGCTCTGGCGTGCCGGCGCGGGGCGCTACGTCGTGGCGACGGGCGGGATCACGCAAGGTCGCGCGCGCGCGGAGGCCGATGCGATCGCGGAGGAGCTGCGCGCGGCCGGCGTGCCCGACGTTCTCGTCGAGCACGACTCTCGATCGACCGCCGAGAACGCGCGCTACACGGCGCGGCTCCTCCATCCGCTGGGCGTGAAGTCGCTGTGGCTCGTGACGCAACCGTTTCACGGCCGGCGCGCCGCGCACCTGTTTCGCCATGAAGGCTTCGACGTCCGCGTCTGGCACATCGCCGACAGCATGGAGTATCGCGATCGCCGCCGCGCAATGAGATGGCTCCTGCGCGAGTACGCGTCCTGGTGCGCGCTCTACGCGCGTCGACTCACGAAATAATCATATCCCAGGCTGGAGACGCGCGCGCTGCCAAGGCAGGATCGACGGGATGCTCACGTTCAGCACGAAGCCTGACGTCGCCGAACAGCAGATGAACGCGATCATTTTTTACATGACCGCGTTCGGGTACATCGACGGCAACTTCGACTTCACCGAGAAGACGTTCGTGCGGATCTACATCCGCCAGCTCGTCACCGCGCGCGCGAAGTCGGCGATGCCCGATGCCGATCCGAAGACCCGTGACGAGGTCATCAACAAGTTCACCACGCACTTTCACGAGGTGTTCGAGCAGATCGATCGCGGCGTGAAGGGCCTGTTCGACGAGGCGGTCGCGGACGGCGAGGACGTCGAGAAGTTTGTCTACGCGAAGCTCAAGCTGCGCAGCTACGAGATCTTCCAGAGCTTCGATCGCGACAACCAGAACGAGCTGCTCGCGACGATCGACGAGTTGATCTACGCCGACGGTTCGGTCCATCCCGCCGAGAAGAAGTTCCGCGAGGAGATCGAGGCGCTGCTCGATACCGGTGCGACGCCGCTCGGCGACGCCGACATCGAGGTCGTGCCGACGAAGCACGTCGAGGTCACCGATCCCGCGGCGCCCCCGCGCCCGCGGATCGACGACCACCCGTTCTTCCAGATGTTCGAGCATCACTACTCGGCGGACCCGGATCGAATCCGCCAGCAGATCACGGCCGACCTCGACCTGATGCATCGGTTCGTCGCGCAGCTCTCCGCGCATCGCCAGGCGGGGAAGGGCAAGCTCGCCGGCAAGCAGACGGTCGCCGACTTTGCGGGCCAGGCGCCGTTCCTCGACGGTCACGTCTACGTCCATCCCACGGCGCCGAAGCAGGTCTACGACATCACGGTGCTCGGCGATCTCCACGGTTGCTACAGCTGCCTGAAGGGCGCGCTGCTCCAGGCGGACTTCTTCGCCAAGCTCGAGGCGTGGAAGCTCGATCGCAGCAAGCCCGAGCCGAAGCTGATCCTCCTCGGCGATTACATCGATCGCGGCATGTTCAGCTACAACGGCGTCCTGCGCGCGGTGATGCAGCTCTACCTCGCGGCGCCCGAGCACGTGTTCCCGCTGCGCGGCAACCACGAGTACTACATCGAGTACCGCGGGCGGATTTACGGCGGCGTGAAGCCGGCAGAGGCGATCAACACGCTCATCGGCCACATCCCCGGCGAGGTGTTCCAGGAGTACATGAAGATGTTCGAAGAGATGCCGAACATGCTCTTCTTCGACGATCTCATGTTCGTCCACGCGGGCATCCCGCGCGATGCCGACATCAAGGCGAAGCTGACCGACATGGCCGGCCTCAACGATCCGGACATCCGCTTTCAGATGCTGTGGAGCGATCCGTCGACGGCGGACTTCATCCCAGAGGATCTGCAGGCCCAGAACGCGCGCTTCCCGTTCGGCAAGAAGCAGTTCGAGGCGTTCATGGCGCGCTTCGGCTGCTCGATGATGGTGCGCGGCCACGAGAAGGTCGACGCCGGCTTCAAGACGATGTACGGCGACGTCGCGTCGCTGCTGTCGCTGTTCTCCGCCGGCGGCGCCGAGAACTTCGACCTGCCGATCGACTCGAGCTACCGCTCGGTGACGCCGATGGCGGCGACGATCCGGCTCGAGGGCGGCACCGCGCAGGTGACGCCGTGGCTGATCGACTACAAGCGATTCAACGATCCCAAGCGCAACCGGTTCTTCGCGACGCCGCCCGAGATCGAGCACAAGGTCGGGTGAGCTGGTTCGTGTATATCGTGCGGTGTGCCGATGGCACGCTGTACTGCGGGATCACGAACGACCTCGCGGCGCGCATGGCCGCGCACAGTGCCGGCAAGGGCGCGAAGTACACGCGCCGCCGCGGCCCGGTGTCGCTCGCGTTCTCGCGGCGCTGCCGTGACAAGCGCCTCGCGCTTCGCATCGAGTACCAGATCAAGCAGCTCACGCGCACACAGAAGGACGCACTCGTCGCCGAACCGTCGCGCATCGCGGCGATCGCTCGCCGAGCTCAGCGCGACCTGCGCGCGGCTCTCGCCTGAACCTCACCACCTGGGCGATACTGCGCCGCGATGACGTCGCAGAACATTCCGGTAGTCGACCTCGGGGATTGGCACGAGGGAGGCGCCGCGCGGGCGCGATTCGTGAAGCAAGTCGGCGAGTCGCTCGCCGACATCGGATTCTTCGCCGTGAAGAACCACGGCATTCCTGACTCGCTGATGACGACGGCGTACGACGTCGCCAAGCAGTTCTTCCACCTGCCCACCGACGTGAAGCAGCGCTACCACTATCCCGAGAAGAAGGGACAGCGCGGCTACACCGGCATGGGCAAGGAGCACGCGAAGGACGCGCAGGCTGCTGACCTGAAGGAGTTCTGGCAGCTCGGCCGCCCGAACACGCACCATCCGCTCTACGGTGACAACCTCACCGCCGAGGAGGTGCCGACGTTCGGGCCGACGTTCGGGCAGCTCTACGAGCAGCTCGACGCGCTCGGCGGAGTGCTGCTCCGCGCGGCCGCCGTGTACATCGACGAGCCCGTCGATCGCTTCGCCGACATGGCGAAGGACGGCGACACGATCGTGCGCGTGCTGTACTACCCGCCCGTCGGCGGCGGTGTCCCCGCGGGCGCGGTTCGCTCGGCGGCGCACGAGGACATCAACCTCATCACGCTGCTGTCGGGCGCGACCGCCGAGGGCCTCGAGCTGCTCCGCCGCGACGGCTCGTGGATGCCGGTGCACACCGGCTTCGACACGATCGTCGTCGACTCCGGTGACATGCTGCAGAACGTGACGAACGGGCTCTACAAGAGCACCACGCACCGGGTCGTCAATCCGCGCGACTCGGCGTCGGAGCGCTTCTCGATCCCGTGCTTCATCCACCCGCACCTCGACGTCGATCTGACGCCGCTGCCGAGCTGCGTCGCGCGCACCGGCGGCACGCAGAAGTACCCGAGCATCACCGCGGGCGCGTATCTCGAGCAGCGTCTGCGCGAGATCGGCCTGGGATGAGCCGCGCGCGGCTGGCGGCCGTCGTCTGCCTCGCGCTCGCAGGCGAGGCGGCGGCGCACAACCGCGATCCGTACGCCGTCGACATTCACTTCAAGCCCGGCGATCCGCAGCACGTCATCATCGGTACGACGTTCGGCCTGCTCGTCTCCGACGACGGCGGCGCGACGTACCGCTGGGCGTGCGAGCAGGCGCTCGGCTATCAAGATCCGTTCGATCCCGACTACGCGTACACGACGAGCGGCTCGGTCATGCTGCAGACGTTCGGCGCCACGCGGATCGCGACCGACGCGTGCACGTTCGAGCCCTCGGCGCTCGGCCAGCGCCAGGCCTCGCGCGTCGAAGCCTCCGACGATGGCGCGCTCTACGCCGCGATGGCCGACTCCGACACGTCCGACTCGGCGATCTACAAGTCGAGCGACGGTGGCGCGACGTTTCCGCTCGCGGTCACGCCGGCAGCCGCCGACTGGTGGGAGTCGTTCGAGGTCTCGCCGGTCGATCCGCAGCGCGTCTACGTCACCGGGTTTCGCTTCGCCTCGACGCGCATCGATCTCCTGTTTCGCAGCGACGACGGCGGCGCGAGCTACACCGCGATGTCGATGTCGGGGCTCGAGGTCGACGACATCAGCTCGCGCATCCGCGTCGTCGGCATCGGTCCCGCGGCGGACACCGTCTACGTCCAGGTCACGCAGGATCCGGCGAGCCACGGCGACGCGATCTACAAGTCGACGAACGCCGGCACCAGCTGGACGAAGGTCCTGACGACGACCGACCCGTACGGCCTCGCGTTCCTCGTGCGCAAGAGCGGCCAGCTCGTCGCGGCGACGCGCTCGCAGGGCGCGCAGAAATCCGACGACGGAGGCATGACGTGGCAGCCTCTGCCGTCGGCACCGCACATCGCCTCGCTCGCGGAGACGTCGTCCGGCGTCGTGTGGGCCGGCACGCAGACGTACAAGAAGCCCGGCGTCCAGGGCCAGCCCGAGGTGCCGGCCGACGGGGCCTTCATCATGACGTCGACGGATCTCGCGACGTGGACGCCGAAGTCGATGTTCCAGGACATCCTCGAGCCGATGGCGTGCCCCGCCGTACACGACGAATGCGGTGTGAAGAATCAGGGCGTCGGCACCGCGTGGTGCTGCCTGCTCTACGACGACCTCAAGGTTCCGTCGAGGAGCCTCGACTGCTCGGGTCCGAATGTTTGCTACGGCTATCAGGACGCGGGCGCCGGGGGCGGCGACATGACGACGCGTCCACCCGATCCCGGCTGTTGCAGCGTCTCGTCGGAGAATGGGGGCTGGAGCCTCCTCTTGTCCGGGCTTTTTACCTCGTGGCAGCTCCTGCGACGTCGTGTCTCGCCCCGTCAGCGGAGGTGAGATAGCCCACTCCCACGAGGCAGCGGCGCGCGATACGCTCGGGCCCATGCGTACCGCCGTCGTGGGGCTCGTCGTTTCGGCCCTGACCGCTGCCTTCGTCTCGCCTGCCGCTGCCAACGGACGTGACCCGTTCGCCGTGAGCATTCACTTCCGGCAGGGGGCGGAGCAGCACATCGTCGTTGGAAGCACGTTCGGGATCGTCCTCAGCCATGACGGCGGCGCGACCTGGGAATGGATGTGCGAGGACGTCGCCGATTACGCCGGCATGTACGATCCGGACTACGCGTACACCGCGAGCGGCGCGATCTTCGCGACTACGTTCGAGGGGCTCGAGGTCATGCGCGATGGCTGCACGTTCGCGTCGACGGTGCTCGGAGATGCGTTCGTCACGCGCGTCGCGCACGCGGGCAACGCGCTCTACATCGCCGCCAGCAACATGATGGACTCGAAGATCTACAAGTCGACCGACGACGGCATGACGTTCCCGACGTCGGCTTCGCCGGGCATGGACAACGACTGGTGGCAGTCGATCGAGGTCGCGCCGTCGGACGCGCAGCGCGTCTATCTCACCGGCTATCGCTTCATGAGCGGCCAGCCGAAGTCGTTCTTGCAGTTCGTGAGCACGAATGGCGGGACGAGCTTCGCGCCGATGACGATGTCCGGCATCGCGACGCCGTCCGACAACTCGACGATCGACCTCGTCGGCATCTCGCCGACGAACCCCGATACGGTCTACGTCAAGGTCACGCTCGTCACCGGCAACGACGGCGACGCGATCTATCGCTCGACGAACGCCGGCCAGACGTGGACGAAGATCCTCGAGAAGCCGTCCAGGTTCGGCCTGGCATTCATCGTGCGCAAGGACGGCACATGCGTTGCCGGTACCCGCGAGCTCGGCGCATGGAAGTCGACGGACTGCGCGACGGCGGCGACGCCTACGTGGACGGAACTAACGGGAGCGCCGCACATCGGTTGCCTCTACGAGAACGCCGCCGGTGAGGTCTGGGCGTGTACCGCGAACTACGCGAGTCCACTCGCGGGCATCGAGTCGGACGGGTACGGCATCGCGAAGAGCACCGACCTCGCGACCTGGACGCCCGTCCTGAAGTTCCAGGACATCCAGGCGCCGGTGTCTTGCCCGGCGGGAACCACGCAACAGGATAAATGCGTCCAGCGCTACATGGGCGCCCAGTCGCAGTGGTGCTGCCTCGTCCCGCAGCTCGGAATCACCTCGACGGCGATCGACTGTACGGGACCCATGGCGTGCTACGGCCTCCTGCCCGATGGAGCGCCCGATGCAGGAACGACGATGGTGAAACCTCCGGAGGGATGCTGCGATGCCGGCTCCGGATCGTCCGCACTCCTCGGCTTGCTCGTCGGTGGGCTCTTGCTATCCCGGAGAAGGAGGCCCTGATGCTCTCTCGCATGGATCGCCTCGCGTACCACTCGCAGCACCTGTCGTTCTTGATCAACGCGACGGTGATGGAAGAGACCGCGCGACTCGTCACGCGTAACAAGCGGCCGACGATCGACTACGCGGTATGGAAAGTCCTGCAGAAGCGCAGGACCGAGTTGCACCGCCGCGATCTTGCGAACGTCGATGCGGGCCTGTATCCGCGCGACCTGCTCTTCGACTTCCCGGTGCGGCGCTACCTGCGCCAGTTCCCGCGCCTCGTCGCCGATGCGCCGAACGTCGTGCGCCGGATGCGCAAGAACAACTTCAAGGACATCCCCGTCGTCGACAAGGATCGGTTCCCGCCGTACTACCGGCGCACGTTTCACTGGCAGACCGACGGCTACTTCAGCGACTTCTCCGCCGAGGTCTACGAGCTCGGCGTCGAGCTGTTGTTCCGCGGGACGGCAGATGTCATGCGTCGCCAGGTCATCCCGCCGATGACGCAGTTCGTGCGCGAGCACGGCGGCGCGGCCGACCGGATGAAGCTGCTCGACGTCGGCTGCGGCACCGGCCGCACGCTGCATCAGATCGCGCGCACGCATCCGGCGATGCGGCTGCACGGCGCGGACATGTCGCCGAACTACATCCGCCACGCGCGCAAGCGGCTGGACGATGTCTCCGAGCTGACGCTCGCCGTCGAGAACGGCGAGGCGCTGCCGTGGGCCGATGCGACGTTTGATATCGCGACGAGCACGTACATGTTCCACGAGCTCCCGCGCAACGCGCGCCGCAACGTCGTTCGCGAGATGTTCCGCGTCGTGCGTCCCGGCGGTCTCGTCGTGCTCGAAGATTCGGCGCAGCTCGCGGAGAGCCCGGTGCTCGAGGGCGTCTTGCAGAACTTCCCGCAGGAGTTCCACGAGCCGTTCTACGCCGACTACCTCGAGGACGATCTCGCCGCGGTGCTCGGCGAGGTCGGCTTCACCCACGTGACCACGGAGGCCCACCTGGTGGCCAAGGTGGTCATCGCGCGGCGTCCGTAGCTTGCACTGTGCGCCTGCGCCACGGGCGCTAGCGCACGGCGAGCAATAGCGCGCGAAATTACCGCATGGACCGTACGCAACCGTGCGGATCCGCTTCAGGTCCGGAGTTGTCCGTTGTTTGCAATACAGACCCCGCGATGGATGGTCTGCGGGTCCTCACGCGGCTGAACGAGGAGACACAGGTCCACCACGCGGAGGCGGATGCCGACATCGACCGGTATCTCTTCTGCGAGGGTGTGACCGCCTTCGAGTACAGGACGTACCTCGCCCGGTGGTACGGCTTCCTCGCCCCGCTCGAGGCGGCGCTCGCGATGGCGCCGGAGCTCGACCCGTTGATCGACGTGCGAGGCCGGGCGAAGGCCGCGCTCGTCGCGCATGACCTGCTCGCGCTCGGCATGACGATGAGCGAGGTCAACGAGCTGCCGCAGTGCCTGTCGATTCCGACGTTCCGCGGCCCCGCGGCGGCGCTCGGCTGGATGTACATCGCAGAGCGGCCGCTGCTCGCGAGCGCCGTGATTCGCGGTCACCTCTCGACGTACCTGCCGAGCGAGATGGCGTGCGCGTCAGCGTATCTCATGTGTTACGCGGGCCAGGTCGGCGCGATGTGGCGCATGCTCGGTGAAGCGATGGATCACGTCGCGTCGACCGGTGCGATCGCGGATCGAATCATCGTCGCCGGCCACGACGCGTTTCGCGCGCTCCAGCGCTGGCGCACGCACGACCTTCAGGGCATCGCCGTTCGCGCCGCGGTCTAGCGGCGATGTACCTTCGGGCGCATGTCCGAAGACGCACGCGCCAAGCTAGATCCGCTCCGCACCGAGCTCGGCCAGATCGATCGCGAGATCCTCGCGCTCGTCGCGCGCCGCCAGGCGGTCGCGCAGCGCATCGGCCAGGTGAAGCGCGACGGCGGCATCCCGACGCGTGACTATCGCCAGGAGCGCGACGTCATCGAGCGGGCTCGCGCCGCTGCGGTCGAGCACGGTCTGTCGCCGACGCTCGGCGAGGAGCTGATCCTCGCGCTGATCCGCGGCTCGCTCACCGTGCAGGAGAAGGACACGGTCGCGGCGAGCGGCGAGGGCTCCGGCCGGCGTGCGCTCGTGATCGGCGGCTCGGGTCACATGGGATCGTGGTTCGTGCGCTACCTCGCCGCGCAGGGCTTCTCCGTCGACAGCGCGGATCCGGTCGATCCGCCGGTGCGCCACGAGCACATCACGTATCACCGCGACTGGCGCACGCTCGAGCTCGATCACGAGCTGATCGTGATCGCCGCGCCGATGCCGGCGACGAATCAGATCCTCGAGGAGATGGCCGCGCGCCCGCCGAACGGCATCGTGTTCGATGTCGGCTCGCTGAAGAGCCCGCTTCGCACCGGCCTCACCGCGCTCGCCGCGGCCGGCGGGCAGGTCACGTCGGTGCATCCGATGTTCGGCCCCGATACCGAGCTCCTGAGCGGACGCCACGTCATCTTCATCGACCTCGGTGTGCCGAAGGCGACCGCGGCGGCGCGCGCGTTGTTCGAGCCGACGATGGCGACGCTCGTCGAGATGGATCTCGAAAGCCACGATCGTCTGATCGCGTACGTGCTCGGCCTCTCGCACGCGCTCAACATCGCGTTCTTCACCGCGCTCGCCGAGAGCGGCGAGGCCGCGCCGCGCCTGGCGACGCTATCGTCGACGACGTTCGACGCGCAGCTCGGCGTCGCCGCCAAGGTCGCCGCGGAGAATCCCGATCTCTACTTCGAGATCCAGACGCTCAACGACTACGGCACCGAGTCGCTCGCGGCGCTCTTGTACGCCGTGGAACGACTCCGCTCCGTCGT
>JABFXX010000462.1 GCA_013368795.1 Kofleriaceae bacterium | reverse complement strand
CGCTCACGTCCCGGGCGGGTCATGGTCCTCGCGGCCGACGTATCTCGTGGTCGTGCCCCTCTACCGTCGCGGCCGATCATGTTCCACGTGGGACATCGTCCTGACGGCTGACCTATCTCGTGGTCGTGCCTCTCTACCGTCACGGCGCATCATGTCCCACGTGGGACATCGTCCTCGCAGCCGACCTATCTCATCGTCGTGCCTCTCTACCGTCCGAGCTCGTCATGTCCCACGTGGGACACGGTGTTCGCATCGCGGCGCGGCATGCGGAGACACGCGTGCGGCCTGCGCTCTCGCAGCGAGCAGGCGCGCTCGTCCTCCTCGGCCAGCGTCTTGCGGAACGCTGTGCTTTCTCGGGCATCGCCACGGACGAGTTAAGGTTCGCTGCGTGCACTCGAGCTAAGATCTCTACGAGGACAGCATCGACGACGGCATTCGTCGAGTGACCGGTCGAATGCGGCCGAGCGCACCGCTCGACCTTCGTTCTCCGAGCCGTTGACCGACACGAGCTCCAGTGCGGGTGTCCCTTGGCGCGCTTGCGACGCGAGGTCGCCACCTGCTCCTGCGCCCAGATCGGGCTCGCTTCAGCGCGCCGTTCGACCCTCGCCCAGGCAGCGCGACCCTCACGCCGAGATGTCCGAACTCGGTCCGGAATCCGGAGAAAGGCATCCGGCGGCTGGACAATCCGGACAGCCGATCACGCGTTCTCGGGTAGTTAGAGGCGGCACAAAGTACGCAACCGCCCGCGTCGCGACCCGATAGCAGCGCCCACAAGGAGTGAGGAAGCCATGGGTGAGAACAACCGCGACGACGATCGATTTGAAGAAATGCAGAACGACAACAGCGGCGACGACGAGGCGTTCTTCGACGACCGCGAGACACAGGCGCTGAAGGAAGGGCGCAGGCGAACCGGCCGCGTCGTTGCGCTACGCAATGTGGCGACCGGCGAGATGATGCAGCTCGGCAGTCGCTATCGCTGGCTGCTCGGCTCGGATGCGAGCTGCGAGCTGCGCGTGGTGGATCCGTTCGTGTCGGGCACGCACTGCCTGCTCGAGCGGCGCGACGACGGGTCGTTGCGCGTGCGCGACCGCGACTCGCGGAACGGCACGTACGTCGACGGCAACTCGGTCGAGGGCGCGGTGCTGCGCGTCGGTTCGTATCTGACGGTGGGACGCACGACGCTGATTGCGGTGTCGAATCCGGCAACCAACAATGGAGAGCCACGGCGCGCACTGGAAATGCTGCGCGGTCGCGATCCGGTGCTGCGGATGACGATCGATCAGGCACTGCGCGCGGCGCAGACCGAGTGCAGCGTGTTGATCGTCGGTGAGACGGGGACCGGCAAGGATCTCGTCGCGCGCCTGGTGCACGAGCAGTCGCGGCGGGCGGAGGGACCGTTCGTCGCGGTGAACTGCGGCGCGATTCCGCGCGAGCTGATCGCGTCGGAGCTGTTCGGGCACGAGAAGGGCGCGTTCACCGGCGCGACGGACGACCGCGAGGGCTACTTCGTCGAGGCCGACGGCGGCACGCTGTTCCTCGACGAGATCGGTGAGCTGCCGCTGGAGCTCCAGCCGCATCTTCTGCGCGCGCTCGAAACGCGTCGCGTGCGGCGCGTGGGCGGTCACGCGGAGCGGGCGGTGAACGTGCGCATCGTCGCGGCGACGAACCAGCTGACGGGACTCGGCGGCGACAGCTCGCGGATGCGCTCGGACCTCTATCACCGGCTCGCGACGATGGTGCTGTCGTTGCCGCCGCTGCGCGAGCGGATGGGCGACATGGTCGAGCTCGTCGATGCGATGCTCGCCGACCTCGCGCCTGACTTCGGCGTCAAGACGGTGTCCGATGAAGCGTGGAACACGCTCGCGAGCTACGCGTGGCCGGGCAACGTCCGCGAGCTGCGCCACGCGGTGGCACGCGCGGTGACGCTCGGCGGCGACGAGCTCGGCCCGGCGGACTTCTTCCCCGACTTCAGCCGCGGGCTGCTCTCGCACATGTCCGTGCAGATGCCGCTGACGATGGCGTCGCTACGAGGTGACCTCGTGCCGTACCAGCAGATGATCAAGGGCGCGATGGCGCAGGCACTGCAGAAGCACGGCACGATCCGCGCCGCGGCGGACTCGCTCGGCATGCCGAAGTCGACGTTCGCCGACAAGGCGAAGGAGTACGGCCTGGTGACGCGTCGACGGCCGAAGTTGCCGATCGGCCGCAAGTAGGCAGGCTCTCGTCGCCGTCCGTCGGAACGATCGCGTGGTTGCCGTCGACTCGAGTCGCGGCAGCCCGCTCCCCGGAGCCGCGGCGGTTGTCAGAACGACCGCAGCGTGCCGTCGGCGCGGCACTCGCGGCGATTGTCAGAACGACCGCAGCGTGCCGTCGGCGCGGCACTCGATGCCATGCGTCGGCGGTGCATCGTGACCACCCGCGCGATGGTCGCGGTAGACGAACATCGCCGACAGCGGCGAGTCGCCAAAGTCCCAGAGCGCATCTGCATGTACGTCGGGGACGCGTCGCAGCTCCCATTGCTGCGGGCGCCACCCGTAGAGGCCCAACAGCCCGACGACGCATGTCACGACCGCCGCGACGGTCACGAGGTGACGTGCGCGATCATCGATGCGCGTCCCGAGCGCCAGGAACGTCGCGACCCATGTCGTCTCGGCGAGCAGGCGCGGGCCGAACGCCTGGCCGCCGTGCCACTTGAAGAACAGCGCCATCGCGACAAGCTGCAGCAGCATACCGACCGCCGCCAACCGCCACGGATGATCGGGCGCGCTCGGATGCGGGCGCACACCACGCACGAAGCCGACGGCGACGATCGGCGCGAACCACACGAGCCCGCGACCGGGGCTCGCGACGAGCCCGGCGATCCCGTTCGCGACGTGCGAGATCGAGAACACGGCGGTCTCCGCCATGCGCTTGTTGGCCTTCCACTGGCCGATCGGAAACGGCGAGTAGAGATGGATCGCGTTCCACACGACGAGCGGTGCGGTGGCTGCGAGCATGACTGCCACCGCGGCCAACCAGCCGCGCCAGGTGCGAGGGCGAGCGTGGACGAGCCACACGAGGCCAAGGCCACCCGCGAGCGGACCGATCGTCGGGCGCAACATGACCGCAAGCACGAGCAGCGTCGGCGTCGCCACGGCTGCGAGTGTTCCGAGGCGCGGGGACCGCTCGCGCCATGCGAGCGTCGCGAGCGCGCCGGCGAGGAACGGCAGCGCGGTCGTCGCTTGCCACAATCCCTGGCCCATCGTCGCCGCGCCTGCGAACGATGCGACCGCGACGAACCCGGTGAGCCCAGCACGCAGCGGCGTGCAGCGCGCACCGGCTGCCAGGACGACGAGCGCAGCGGCGAGCGCGACGAGGAACCCCGCCGCGAAGCGCTCGCGCTTGCGCAGCTCGATGTCACTCA
>JABFXX010000209.1 GCA_013368795.1 Kofleriaceae bacterium | reverse complement strand
GTTCCACAGGATCTCGGCGACCTCGACCTGGATCGGCGCCTCGCGGTTGACCTTGTAGTCACCGGTCGCGAACCCGACGTTGCCCTCGCCGAAGTCGTCGCACAGCTCGCGGAACTTCTCCTCGGTGAGCGCGCGCAGCGGCGTCGTGTAGATCGCGCGCTCGCCGCGGTGGAATGCACGGAACAGCGCGGCCTTCGCCATCAGCGTCTTGCCGGTGCCCGTCGGTACGGTGACCATGACGCTCTTGCCGGCGAAGATGTGGCCGAAGGCCTGCTCCTGGACTGGATACGGCTCGATGCCCTTCGAGAACAGAAACTTCTCGTAGAAGGCGAGCTCGATCTCGGGATCGGTCACCGGCGTACGATAGCGCGTCGACGGCAGAGGGACGCAGTGCGGCACATCGATCTTCGTCCCTCGATCAGAGGCCGAAGTAGCCGCGGTGGCTGCCCCAGGTCGCGGCCCAGTCGGCAAGACTGCGCTCGCGCGCCCACGGCGTCAGCACCGGCGGCAGCGCGGACTCGAACTGGAACCACAGCGAGGCGCCGCCGAGCGCGACGGGGCGATCGGCGTCCTCGGGCGTCGCGTTTCGCGCGCGCTCGACCGCGCGGCCGCTGACGCCGTGGGGCGTGAGCGACGGCGTGATGAACACGCATCCTGGCTGGAACGGACTCCCGGGCAGCGCGTGCTCCCGGACGATGCCGTTGATCTCGGCGATCGGATTGCGATGGAAGAACGGCGGCCGGAACGTGTTCGTCGACACGTCCCACCTCGTCGGGAACACGACGAAGTCGAGCGTGTGCGTGCCCTGCTCGTCGAGCGGCGCGGAGAGGACCGTGTAGACCGACGGATCGCCATGATCGAACCGCGTGTTGCCGACGGGCGAGAACGCGTCGAGGTCGTACGTCCACGGCGCGTAGTTGCCGTGCCAGCCGGCGACGTCGAACGGCGAGTGGTCCTGGCTCGCCTCGTGGAGGTGACCGCCGAGCTTGCCGACGACGCGGAAGTCGGGGGCGAGGCGATCCTCGAACCACGCGGCGGGCGCGCGGAAATGGCGGGGATCGGCGAGGCCGTTCGCGCCGATCGGTCCGCGCTCGGGCAGCTTGAAGTGGCGGCCGAACGCCTCGGCGACGTAGCCGCGCGCGTGCGAGCCGTGCAGGAGCACGCTGAACACGACGCCGCGCGGGATGACCGCGATGTGGCCGGGCGCGAGCGAGAGCGGGCCGGATTCGGTCGCGAGCGTCAGCGCGCCGACCTCGGGGACGATCAGGAGGTCGCCGTCGGCCGAGTAGAACGCGCGCGACTCCATGCTGCGGTTTGCCGCGTAGCGATGAAACGCGTAGCCGCGGCGCAGCGAGGCCGAGCCGGCGCCGCACAGCGTGACGAGCCCGTCGACGAAGTCGCGCTCTCCGTCGGCGAGCGGCAGCGGCGCGAAGCCGCACAGGTTGATCTCGGGCGCGCCGTCGAAGCTCGCGGCGACGAGCGGATTGTGGAGCGGCACGTACGCGCGGCGCTGCGACGAGGGCCGCACGCGATAGAGCCACGACCGCTGGTTGTCGGCGCGCGGCGCGGTGAAGCCGGTGCCGTTCAGCTGCTCGGCGTAGAGGCCGTGCGCGGGCACGCGCGGCGAGTTCTGCAGCGGCGGGATGGTACCCGGCAGCGCCTCGCTCTCGATCGTGTTGCCAAGGCCGGACTCCCCGCGCGGCGCGGGACCGAGCACCAGCTCGCGGGCGCGCATGCGCTGGCGGAGCGTGATCGCGTGCTGGTTGCCTGGCCCGCTGACGTCGTCGACGCTCGCGCCCGCCTGCTCGAACCACGCGTGGGTCGCGTCGATGTCGGCGCGCGCGATCCACTTGTCGTGCTCCGCGGCGCCCAGCATCACGTGCAGGCCCGCGAGCGAGCGAGCTGGCGCCGGCCATTCCCCGGGCTGGCCGATGCGCGCACCGCACGGCGCGATCACGCCGCCGAGCGCGATGTCGGTCCGCGCGGCGACCTCGAGCGCGAGGCTCGAGCCCTGCGAGAATCCGGCGAGGATCGTCCTCGGCGGCTGTGCGCGCAGCGCAGCCTCGACGCGCTCGATCGCACGCAGCACTTCCGGATCGCTGCCCGCGCCCGCCTCGGCGTAGCGGATCGCGTACCACCGCGCGGCGCCGTCTTCTGCGCGCAGCCCGACGACCGCGGTGTCCGGATCATGCCCGACGATCTCGCGCATCCGCCTGACGAGTGCGCCGGGCTCCGCGCCGCGGCCGTGGATCGCGAGGATCGTGCGCTTGGCCTGTGCGGGCGACGGACCCGCGAGCAGCGCGTGCGGCTCGGAGCCCACATCGATGCGGCCACCGCGGCCCGGTGGACGCAGGCCGTAGCGCGCATCGCGGACGATCTGCGCCGGCAGCTCGGGCCTCGTCGCGACCGCGGCGTCGATCGCTGCAGCATCTCCCCCGAGCGCGTCGAGCGCGACCGGGGCGCCGGCGCGAACGAGGAGATCGTGGAGGTATGCATCGAGATCGGGCCGATCGACGGCGCGCTCGAGCGCGGCGACGACGTCCGGCTGCGTCGCGCGCAGATGTGCGATGAACTGCGGCAGCAGGATCGCGTGCAGCGGTGCGTGCTCGACGCCGAGCGCGCCGCCGAGCAGGTGCGCGAATGCATGCTGAGCGCCGGGCTTGCCGAGATCGAACGCGGCCGCGCACGCCGACGCGCCGCGCATCGCGTGCTCGCGCGCACCGAGGTCGCGGGGCGCGACGAGCAAGTCCTCGATCGCGCGCAGCACCGTCGACGCCGCTGCGAGCGCGCTGCTCGAGTCCGCCAGCGAGCCAGTCGACAGGACGCTGACGACGTGCGCGAGCGCGTTGACGAGGCTCTGCACCGTCAGCGTGATCGGCATGTCGCGCGTCAGCGACACGTCGTAGAGCACGAGGTCCGGGCGCACGCGCGGATCGCGGCCGGTCTGCTTGTCGCGGCCTCGCGTGATGCCGAACATCGTCGTCATCTCCGAGCCGGCGTACGTCGCGGGCACCGCCGCGAACCTCACCGTGTGGCCGAGCCGCAGCGCCTTGCCCAGGCCGACCGCCGAGCCGCCGCCGATCGTGACGATCGTATCCGCGCCGCTCTCGGCGAGCTTCGCCGTCGCCGCCTCGACGACCTCCGCGGGCACGTGGACGCGCGCGCCGTCGAACACGTCGGGCCGGAACTGCTCGAGCGCGAGCGTCACCTCGTCGACGTAGCGCCGGCTGCGGGGCGCGAGCACGAGCACGCGCCTGGTCCCCAGCTCGGCGAGCCGCGTCGCGAGCCGGCCGAGGCCATCGCGCTGGAAGATCGTCTCGGGACCCGACATCGCCCCGAACGTTACTCTAGTCGGTCCTGCGGTGCAGCCACGCGGCGGCGAGGGTCGACGCGGCGAGCGGTCCGAGCGGCGCGATCATTCCCATCCTGATGAACCGATTGGATGAGGTGAGTACATAGAATGCGCCGGCGCCGATGATCACGAGCCCGCCGATCGCGGCAGCGAGGGTCAGCCACCGCGCGAGCGCCAGCCGGCGCATCGCCGCGTAGGCCGCGCCGAGGATCGCGAGAGATTCGCCGAGCGAGAGCGAGACGACGAGCGCGGTTGTCCTGCCACCCCACGGCGCGAACAGCGCACCCGCGGCGAACAGCCGTGCGAACAGCGCCGGCGCGAACGTGAGCGCGATCCAGATCGGGACGCGCGACGGCCTCACCTCCGCGGGCTCGTCGGGCCCGTCGAGCACCGCGCGCGCGTGCCGCCAGATCGTGATCGGGACGAGGAGACCGACGAGACCGATGAGCTGGCCGAGGAGCAGATACGTCTTGATTTCCGCGCGCTCGCCGACGTCGTCGAACAGCATCCAGCCGATCGAGAGGAGCATCATCGCGAGATGGGCGGAGATCACCGCGACCACGTAGACGCGCAGGACCCGCCAGCCGCGCTCGCGCGGATCGCGCGACAGGTTCACCGCGGCGACGAGTGCGAGGATCGCGGTCCCGAGACCGACCACCGGCGAGATCAGAAAGCCGATCAAGCCTCCGATCGACACCGAGGTGTTGGGCGCGATGACCATGCGGATCTGCTGCGCGAGCTCGAGCGGGATCACGATCAGCGAGCTCAGCGCGAGCGTGACGAGCAGCGCGGCGACGTCGTCGATCCGGCGTCGCTCCTCGCCGTCGTCGGCGAACATCGACACGACCGCGATGATCACGGGAAACCCGAGCGTCTCGAACGTGCTGCCGATCGCGAGGCCCGGCTCGACGTCCTCGTGCCGCATCATCATGGCGGTCGCGATCATGAACACGACGCTCGCCCCGAAATAGCCGGCGAACCAAGGGCCGGCATTCCGCGCGCGCAGGATCTGCAAACCGGTCGCGAGCTGCAGTCCCGCCACGACGATCTGCGCGAGTATCACGACCAGCATCCGTCCCGGCATTCCGCCGAGATCGAGCAGCAGCATCTGCGACAGCAGCGACAGCTGCTTCGGCAGCGCCTGCACGGCGAGCACGACGAGGGCGAGGCCGAGGGCCGGCTGGCGAAGCGCTCGCATCCGGGTCGACGATACTACGGCGCCGTCTTCGCCTGCTTGCCGCGCTCGAGCAGGTTCTTCGCCTGATACACGGTGCTCGACCAGATCTCGTGCCATTTGCCGCTGGCGATCTGGGCGAGCAGCGCGTCGCCCTCGGCGGTGCGACCGAGCGCGATCAGCGCCTGCGCCTTGCGCAGCCGTGGCGTCGGGTTCGTCTGATCGATCACGATCGCCTGCTGCCACATGTCGAGCGCGTCGGTGACCCTGCCCTCGCGTTCGAACGTGTCGGCGACCGTCGTGTAGCCGGCGCTCGACCACGGATCGCGCTCGATCGTCGACGACAGCTGCCGCCACGCGCCGGCGCTATCGCCGACCGCGAGCAACAGCTCGCCGACCTGGCGATCGATGTCGATGTTTCCCGGATCGATCAGGCGCCAGCGCGTCGCCCACGTCATCGCCGTCGTGATCGCCTTGTCGCGCGCCGCGCCGGTCGACTGAATCGCGACCTGCCGCGCGAGCCCGATGATCTGCGACAGCTCGCTGCGCACCGTCGAAACGTCGACCTGCTCGTCGGCCCCGGCATCCTGCGCGCGCTCGTACAGCGCGAGCGCATCGGCCGTGCGGTTCTCCGCGACCGCCTGCTGCGCCGCGTACTGGAGCACGTCGCGTGTCGGCGAAGCCTTGAGCATCGGCTCGATGATCGACCGCGCGATCGCCGGCTGACCGAGCTGCATCGCGAGGCCGACGACGGCGAGCTTGCGATCGACGTCGCTGCCGGCGAGCTCGACCGCGCGCGCGAGCACGCGCGAGACGTCACCGGGGTGCGACGACGCGGTCCGCGCGAGCGCCATCACGTGCGCGAAGCTCGTGCCCGCGAGCACGCGATCGCGCCACGTCGAGTAGGCGATGTGCCAGCCGACCGGGCCGCGGCGCGAGGCGTTGAACGCGTACTGGCCGATCTCGAGCCGTGCCGGCTTCGCGTCGAGGTCGAGCTCCGCCGCGAGCTTCATGATGCGGTCGGCGGCGAGGTCGTACTGGCCGCGGCTGTAGAGCACCTGTGCGGCCTGGCCGAGCGCGATGTTCTTGTACTCGCCGGTGGCGACCGAGTCCCACGCGCGGACGATGTCCTTCGCGTCGAGGTTCCACCGCTGCGACACGAGCGTGGTCGCGAGCAGGCGCAGCGTGTACGCGCGGTCGCCCATCGCGAGCAGCTCGTCGACGGCCTTCTTCGGCTGATCGGCGCCGAGCTGCGCGGTGATCGAGCGCAGCGACCACAAGGGGCCGAGCACGCCGTCCTTGCCCCCCGGTTCCAGGCGCGCGGGCTTGGGGCTATTGCGGTACGCGCGGCCGGCGAGCAGGTAGCGCGCGACCGGCTCCTTCGCCAGCGGCGCCAGCGCGTCGGCGAACTGCTTGTCGGTTGTCGCGGTCGCGATGCCAGCGCTCGCGAGCACGAGGTCACCGCGCTCGACGCCGCCATTCTCGTGCAGCGCCGCGTACGCCTCGTAGAGGCCGCCTCTGTCATTGATCGCGGCGAGCGCGACCATCAGCTGGCGCTGCGCGCGACGCCAGCCCGCCGAGCCCGGCTGTTCCTTCGCGAGCTGCGCGCGCCAGAATGCCGGCAGGTGTGCGGGGAGCTCGACGGTGACGCCCGCCGGCGTCGCGCCGTGCGCCCACAGCGAGGCATCGGCAATCGACTCCGCGGTGAAGCCGACCGACAGGTCATCGCCGCCGAGCTGCGCCGACGCCGGGCCGACCGCGCCCCACGTCACCGCGAGGATCTGCACGCCCTCGCCGTCGTGGACCGCGACGAGCCGCGCCTTGTCGTCGAACGTCAGCACGTACGCGAGCACGTCCTTGCCGTTCGCCTTCTTCGACAGCGTGACCTGGCGCGAGCCCTGCGCGCCGACGACGAAGTACTTCGCGTAGTGCGACGGCTCCGCGATCCACACCGGGAGATACGCGAACGACATCGCGACGTCGTCGCTCGCGATCGGCCGCGCGACGCTGAGACCGAGCTCGCCGTAGCGGCGCACGAAGCTCGTGCCGTCGAACGACGCGGTCTCGCCGAGGCCCACATCGGTCGTGCGCTTCCACGCGAACCGGTGCGCGCCATCGACCGCGATCTCGAGCCCCGCCCACCGGTAGATGCCGGAGGGCAGCCTCGTGCGGGCCTCGCCGAGCAGCTTGGCCGCGGCCGGATCGATCGGATAGTCCGCCTCGGAGTCCGCGAGCTCGGCGCGCCACACGTCGGCAGCGTCTGGCACGAGTGCGGGGACGAGCCCGGTCAGATCGTCGAACGCAGGATCCGACGGATAGGTGAACCGCGCGGGCGTGAGGTTGTCGTTGTAGTAGCCGTAGTAGCGCGCCGGCCGGCGATGCATGTTCGCGCGCCGGAGATCGAGATCGCCGATGAAGCCTCCGCTGATCTGGCTCGCCGAGATCGTCGAGCGCGTCGTCACGGGGCGAGGGCCTGCGGGCTTTGCCTTCGGCAGATCGATCGCCGCCTTCTTCTCGACGAAACGCGGCTGCGACTCGGTCGCCGCGACAACCGCATCGGGCGTGGTCGGCTCGCGGTTCACGAGGCCGAGCGCGCGCCGCGACCGATCGGCGACCTCGCCGCCGGAGCGCCCGCGGCCGGTATGCGAGTGACCGACGCCGAAGCCCTGTCCGGTCCCACTACCGTGTCCGATCGTGCCAAACGCTCCCGTCGCGGGACCGCTCCAGCCGAGGCCGAAGCCGCCGGCCGCCTCGTCATTGCTCCAGCTGTCGTAGCCGCCGTAGCTGTAGAACACCTGCAGCGGCGCACGCACGAGCTCGGCGTCGTCGGCGACGTCGGCCGGCACGGCCTGCCCCGGCGGTGGCGCGACGGCCGCGATCTTCTCGGGCATCGCGTACGGCGCCCACGTGTCGCCGCTGCCCTTGCGCACGCCGTACTTCGCGTACATCGCGTCGTTTTCGAGGACGAGCAGCGAGGTGTGGCGTGACAGCAGGAAGTACTGCTTGCCGAGCATCACGACCTCCTTGCGGATCTCCTCGTCGCGCTGCTCGCGCAGCTGCGCTTCCGTCGGGCACGTGACCGCGGCCTGCCTGTGCGTCGCCACCGCATCCGTACATGGCGGCACGACGACCGGCTCGTGCTTCGCGAGCAGGCGCGCCGCGATATGGCGAGACGCCCACAGCCGCGGAAGGTAGCCCGCGTCGCCGCCGGCCTTGCCGTCGAGCGAGATCCGCTGCGTCCACGCCGCGCCATCGCGTGTCCCGGTCAGCTCGATCGCGGCCGGCGTGCCGGCGCCCGCGAGCCTGCTCACGAGCTCGAGCTCCTCGCCGTCGGCGAGCTGCGGCGAGCGCAGATAGGTCGTCGACGGCACGAGGTTGCCCTGCGCGTCGACGAGCCTCGCCGAGACGCCGGTGACGCGATTGGTGTGCAGCGCGGCGACGAGGTCGAACGCGCGCCAGCCGACGTCGTCGGCGAGATCGATCGTCGTCGAGTAGCCGCCGGTCGCCGCCGCGAGACCATCGAGCGTCTGCGTGTCGGGACCGTCGCCGACGCCGACGCCGACGAAATGCGCCTTGCCGGCGATCCGTGCGCGCAGCGCGTCGAGATTGCGCGCGCCGCTCGTGATCACGCCGTCGCCGAGGTAGACGATCATCGCGTCGTCGGGGTTCACCCCGGCGAGCATCTTCATCGCCGCATCGAGCGCCTGATCGAAGTCCGTCGCGCCGACGCCGCCTTCTTCCTTCAGCGCCGCGCGGACTGTCCGCCGATCGACATCGATCACGCGCGTCGGCGCGAGCTTCGTGCGCGCCTGGACATCGAACGCGACGACGCCCACCTTGTCATCCTCGTCGAGCTCGCGCAGGAACGCGTCGACGAGGTCCGCCTGCGCGCGCAGCTCGAGCTGGCTCCGCGATGCGCTGACGTCGTCGAGGATCACCCACGTGCGCGGCCGGTACTCGCGCGCCTTGCCGCCGAGATCCGCGGGCGCGCGCACGAGCATGTACGTGTCGCTGCCCTCGACGTGCGTCGCGACCGTCGCCTGCTTGCGCGAATCGCGGACGTGGACGACGAACGTGTCGCCGATCTTGTCGGCGCTGCGGTGGTAGCGAACGATCGCATCCTCGCCCGCGCGCTCGACGGCGATCTGATGGCTCGTCGATGTCAGCTCGCAGTTCGCGCAGCCCTTGATCCGCGCCGACACGACCATGTCGCCGACCGGCTGGTCGACCTCGGGCAGCGGGATCGCGAGCGTCCAGTCGCTGTACAGCTTCGGGAGGCTCTGCGTGTACGCGACCATCAGCCGCTTGTCCTGCTGGGCGACGAGCGGATAGACGCGCAGGTTCAGCCGACCGGTGCCGGCATACTCGAGCAGCGCCGGATCGATCCGGCGGTAGACGAGCTCCTCGTAGATGCGTCGTCCCTGCATGCGCTCGACGACGGCCGACTCGGTGAGCTTGCCGTCGACATACATCGCGAGGCGCTGGAGCGCCGCGTCCGACGGGATCGCGAACCGGTACACGCCCTCGAGCGTTCGATTCGTCGCGTTGTGGAACGTCTGATCGAGCGCGACGCGCGCGACCTGATCGTCGACGACGACGTCGACCGTCAGCTGCTTGAGCGGGAGCGGATACTCCTCGCCGAACTGACCATTCGGCCGCATGCCCGGATCGCGGGCGAACAGCGTGCCGTGCCGGATCGGCTCCATGTCGCGCTCCTCGCGGTGGCGCGCCTCCTGCGCCCAGCTGACGAGGTGAGAGAGCCGCGGCGCGGGACCTCGCGTCGGCGGCCTGCCCGGTTCGGCGACCGCCTGCTCGCCCGCGTGCAGCGTGACCGCACCCTGATCGGTCGCGAGCTTCACCTGGCCGCGCACGACGGCCGCGGTCGTCCGATCCGCCTCTGCGTCGACGAGGAACCGCGTGCCGAGCACCTCGATCCTGCCGCGCGCGGTCTCGACGACGAACGTGCCCTTGCCGGGTGCGACGTCGAGTAGCGCGGCGCCCTCGACGCGAACGCGCCGCGTGCCGAGCACGGTCACCTTCGCGCCGGGCTCGGTGATGAACGTGCTGCCATCGGCGAGCGCGTGCGAGCCATCGCGCGCCGGTTCGTCGCCGACGAGCTTCGCGACGACAAGCGCGGTGGCCGCGGTCGCCGCGAGGCCGATGCCGACGGCGAAGAGCGGAACGCGCACTCTCGCCTTCGCGTGCGCGACAACGCCGTGCTTGGCGACAAGCTCCTCGCGAATGCGCGTGCGCGCGGCGCCGGAGATCCGGGGCGGCTCGCCGCCGCTCTCGAGGAGCGTCGAGACGTTCTGCTCGAGAACGTCGTGATCGTGTGACTTCGTCATGGAGTGGCCTCCGAGAAGTGGGCCGAGAGCGTCGCGAACGTGTCGCGGAACGCGCGGCGCGCCCGGGCGAGGAGAGACTTGGCGGCGTCGACGGAGATGCCGAGCTCGGTCGCGAGCGTCTCGAGGCTCTCTCCATCGACATACTTGCGCGTGAGCGCGGTGCGGTACTGCTCGGGCAAATTGGCGACGGCCATGTGCACGAGGTCGCGCGTCTCGGCGCGCTCGAGCACCTCGCCCGGCAGCGGCCGTTCGGCCATCGCGGCGAACGTCTGGGCGAGCGTCGCGTCGATCCGCTCCCACGTCGCCTGCAGGTCGTCGGCGCGACGGTGGGCACGGAGGTGATCGCGAATCACGTTACGCGAGAGCACGGTCAGCCAGCTGCCGACCGAGCCTCGCGCGGCGTCGTACGTGCTCTGCTTGGTGAGCGCGAGCGTGAACGTCTCCTGCACGACATCCTCGGCGAGCGAGGCGTCGCGTCCGACTCGGTAGAACACGAAGGCGTACAGGCCATCGACGTGCGCGTCGTAGAACCGGGCGATCGCCCCCTGGTCGCCATCCTGTGCCGCACGTAGCTCTACGCCTGGTCCTGATCGGAACAGGCGCGCGAAGAGCGCTACGATCATGTGCCGTCCCCCAATGAGGTCATGGTGCTTGCATGTGTCATCGACCGTGACCGACGTGTCGATGGTCGTAGATCTGAGACGCCTGGCAACGATTCCGGGTCTTTGGCGGTCATAACGCCGTGCGGGTCCTCCCGGCCGCTGTCGCCCTCTCCGTCGCCATCCACGGCGGCGCGATCGTGTGGGTCGAGCTGCGTCCGGATCCCAAGCCCGTGGCACTGAAGGTAGTTACGCCCGCGGCCGCGACCGAGCCCGGCAAGCCGGCCGCCCCCGAACCGACCACGATCACGTTGCTCGACGAGCACACCGTGGTCCCACAGATCCGCGATCTGGTGCCCGGTTCGACCGGCCGGCGCGGGGGCAAGCGACACGAAACGGCCTCGCGCATCGCGACGACCACGACCCCGAGCGGCGGTTCGACCACGCTCGCCCCGAGCGGCGCCGAACGCAAGGAGACCGGGCCGTCGCACAACCCGCTCATGACGATGCGCCACCCGAAGATCGAGAAGGGACCATCGGCCGACTTCTGGGAGAAGTTCGAACAGAACACCAAGCCGCTGCCGCCGAAGGACAACCCGAGCGAGCAGCTCGACAGCGAGATCGCCGAGTCACAGGACCGCCTCGGCAATCCGAAGTGGATCGCGAACGCCTCCCCCGACGAGGTGACCGCCGAGCGCGAGCGGCTCGCGAACAAGCGCTACGAAAAATCGACCGCCGAGCTCCAGCCCGACGGCGCCGGCCGAAAGTCCGAGCACAAGACGTTCGCGGTGAACGTCGAGCCCGACGGCACCGCCCATATCAAGGACAAGCGGAACCTCCGGCTCACCGGACTCCTCAGCGGCGAGTTCGACGCCAGCGACGCGCTGATGCGTCAGCACGGCATCGATCCGTACTCGAGCTACAAGCTCAAGGTCCTCGACGGCACGCGCGAGGAGCGTTACCAGATCGGCAAGGAGTACCGCACGCAGCAGCTCGCGCAGTCGCGCCAGCTCATGAAGAAGAATCTCGAGCGGCTCGTCGCGAGCGCGCCCGGGCCGAGCGAGCTCAAGCAGGGCCTGTTCGAGCTGTGGGATGATTGCGCCGAGAGCGGTAGCGACGAGATTGTCGTCGGCGGCCGCGCGGCGCGCTCGCAGGTCATCGGGTTTATCCGGACGCGGCTGCCACCGGACAGCCCCGACGCGTTCACGCCGGCCGAGCTCGCGCGAATGAACAAGCACCGGCGATCGCAGGCGACGTTCGCCCCCTACGGCGAGTAGCTACGGATCGGCGATTGCCGTGTCGAGCGTCAGCTCCATCGGGACCGGATCGCCGGTCAGGTGTTCGAGAAACGCGACGAGATCGTTCTCCTCCTCCTGGCTCAGCAGGAGCGGACGCATCGCCGTGTCCTTCGTGCCGAGAAAGTCGCTCGTTCCACCGCCCCAGTTGTAGAAACGGACGACGTCGGCGAGCGTTGCGAACGCACCGTTGTGCATGTAGGGCCCCGTCTTCGCGATCTGGCGCAGGCCCTTCGTATAGAACATGCCCTTGAGGTCGTCGGTGAGCTCCATGTTCGCGAGCTTTGCCATGCCAGCCTCCGGATCGTCGCTGTACTTTCCGGCACCGTTGAACGTGTTCGACAGCGTGCGGTTCAGATCTTCGTAGCGTCCCGGATCTTCCTTCACGGCGGTTGGCGCGAGCGTCTGAGGCACACCGGTGTTGTGGAACTTGCCGTCGGAGAACGTCGGTCCCGAGTGGCAATCGATGCACGCAGCCTTGCCGATGAACAGCGCGAGGCCCCGCTTCGCCGCCGGCGAGAGCGCAGCACGATCGCCCGCGATGTAACGATCGATCGGCGCGTTCTTGCTGATCAGCTTGCGCTCGTATGCCTCGAATGCCTTGCCGGTGTTCGCGAGGATCAGGTTGATGCGATCGCGATCCTCCTGCGTCATCATCTCCCACGGTCCGTCGGCGGCGCCGCTCGACTTCGGCTTACCGTTCGCGGGAAACCGAGCTGCGTCAGGTGCCGCTGGATCGAGCGCCGGGTCGAGCGGCGTGGGGAAGATCGCCTCGTAGTCGGCCTTGTACTTCCGGTAGACGAGGTGCGCGAAATGGAGCCTGTTGCCGGCGAAGTTCTGGGAGCTCTCCGACCCGTTCGCTCCCTGGAACCACTGGTTATCGTCCTTGCCGCCCCAGCTCCCCCACTTCTGGTACGCCGCATTGACCAGCGTCGGTGAGTTCCGCGAGGTCCACGCGACGCCGAGGGACGTCATCGCCGGTTTGGAGCGCGCATCGCTGAAGTAGGCCGCCGGGTCGTGGCACGACACGCAGGCAACCTTGCCGGTATCGCCGACGTTGCCCAGACCGCTTCCCGCGACGGTCAACGCCTTCGCGAACCCCTTCTCGAAGAACAGCCGCTGGCCGAACACGGCCGCAGCGTCGTTATCGGCGTACTTGTTGGTCGGATTGTGCGGCAGGTCGCCGAGCGGACCGAGCGTTTCGATCAGGTCCATTTCTTCCTCGGTGAATCCATCGGTATCGGCGGATCCCGGCAGGCATCCGACGAGCGGCAGCGCGATCAGCGCATTCCAAAGACGAGGTGTCATTCGCGGCTCCCTTGTTGCGTGAACACGAAGGCGGTCTTGGCGGGATCGATGCGCGCCGACTTCGCCGGCACGACCGAGTCCTCGATCTTGAGGCGGAAGAAGTGGTGGCAGTTGTTGCAGGTGTCTGCGATCTGCTCGAGCTGTGCCTCCGCGGCACCTCGCTCGCCGCGCGAGACTTTGACGACGAGCTTCTCGGTCATCTGGTCGACGCTCTCGGCAAACGTGAAGAACACCTCGCGCCCCTGCGCGGTCTTGGCAGGCACGTGGGTCCACGCTCGCAGCTTCGCGATCGCGCCGCGCAGCCGCGAGGCCGAACGTCCGAGCTCGGCGTCGAGTGCTTCGGCGTCCTCCTCGACGGAGTCGCCGTGGAGCAGGAGGAATGTGAGGCGGCTGAACGCGGGATTGATCTCGTTCTTCATCAGGGCGCCGAGCTCGGCAACGCTGGCGATCGTCGGGCCGTCGTCGGGACTCTTCGGCGACGCGTGCGCGCACGATGCAACGGCCGCGGCACATGCCGCGGTGAAGGCGGCGCGGATCAAGGTCCCTCCTCCAGCTCCGCCGCGAAGCGATCGCGGAGGACGTCCTCCGAGATCACGCTCGCGGGCCGGAAGAAATGATGGCAGCTGTTGCACGTCTCGCGGATCTGCTCGAGATGTGCGGACGTCGCGGCGACGTCGTGCGAGCGTGCCGCGAGCTCCAAGGCGCCAACCTGGCGCTCCAGCTCGCGAGCATACGTGTAGAACACCACGCGTGCCGACACGGTCTTCGCCGGCGGATCCTCCCAGTGCACGAGGTCCCGCACCGCGTCTTGCAGGACGAGTGCAGCCCGCCGGAATCGCACCGCGCGTCGCCGGCCATCTCGCTCCATCACGGCAAACGAGAACGGGACATTCACCGCCTCGCGCATGAAGCGCGCGAGCTGGGTATCGATCCGCACCGACTCGGCGCTCGGCCCGGGCTCGATCACCTCCACGCCGGAGGTCGCGGCGCAGCCGGCAAGTGCGAGTGCAGCGACGACGAGATACTTCATTGCTCGTAGCTGCCGTACGGCAGGCCGTCCTTCTTCGTGTGAGTCCCGGCCTTGCCCTTCTTGAGCTCGAGCTCGACGGTCACGACCTCGCCATCCCCGATGGTCGCCTGCGCCGACACCGGCTTGGCATTCGGCGCCCACGCGACGATCTTGTGCGAACCGGCGGGAACGTTGGACAGGCGGAAGAACCCATCGTCGCCGACGCGCGCGTAGTTGCCGTTCGGTACGACCAGGATGTGGCCGACCATCTGCGGG
>JABFXX010000296.1 GCA_013368795.1 Kofleriaceae bacterium | reverse complement strand
AAGGTCGATCACGAGAACGACGCGGTTCGTCCCGCGCTCGTTCTCGAGAACGGCGAGACCCGCTGGCCGCCTCCGCCGCCGAAGAAGGTCGAGACGCCCGCACCGACGCCGGCCAAGCCCGAGGCCGCCAAGGCGGCGCCGCCGAAGCCAGAGGTCGCGAAGCCTGCGCCGGCTCCTGCCAAGGCGCACGGTCACGGTCCTGCGCCGAGCGCGCCGTCGCGCACGTCCGGCATCATCATGGCGATCGTCGGCCTGATCGCTGCCGGCATCTGGCTCGCGCTCCGGTTCTCCAATCCCGACGCGCTCGGCTCGCCGGAGTCGACCGAGCTCATCCAGCGCTTCACCGTGTTCGTGATGGCCGTGTTCATCGGCTTCCAGGTCGTCTGGAACGTCACGCCGGCGCTGCACACACCGCTGATGAGTGTCACCAACGCGATCAGCGGCATCATCGTCGTCGGCGGTCTCCTCGCAGGCAGCGGCAAGCTCGACGGAGCGGTCATCGTTGCCGTCGTCGCGACGTTGTTCGCAAGCATCAACATCGCCGGCGGGTTCATCGTGACCCGCCGCATGCTCGCGATGTTCAGGAAGTGACGCCGTGAAGAGCGAAATGTTCGGTCAGATCCCGCACTGGTACGCGCTCGCAACGATCGCGTACCTCGTCGCCGCGGTCCTGTTCATCCTCGCGCTGCGCGGCCTCTCCAGCCAGGAGACCGCCAAGCGCGGCAACATCTACGGCATCGTCGGCATGGCGATCGCGATGGGCGCGACGCTCTCGTTCCGCGGCGCCGACTTCCACCCGTTACTGATCGGCTCGATCGTCGTCGCCGTCGTCATCGGTGCGGTCATGGCGACGCGCGTCGGCATGACGCAGATGCCGGAGCTGGTCGCGCTGCTGCACAGCTTCGTCGGCATTGCCGCCGTCCTCGTCGGCTTCTCGCTGCAGCTCCACCTCGGCGTGTTCCTGCCGATGGCCGAGAAGATCGAGATCTACATCGACGTCATCATCGGTGCGATCACGACGACCGGCTCGATCCTCGCGTTCCTCAAGCTGCGTGGCTCGGTCTCGGGCAAGCCGCTGCTCCTGCCCGCCCGCCACTTCCTCAACCTCGCGATGCTCGCCGCGATCGTCGTGCTCGGCGTCCTCTACGGCCAGAAGTCGGAGCTGTGGAAGCTCGGTGCCGCCGCCGCGATCGCCTGCTTCCTCGGCGTCCACCTCGTCGCCGCGATCGGCGGTGCCGACATGCCGGTCGTCGTCTCGATGCTCAACAGCTACTCGGGATGGACCGCTGCAGCCGCCGGCTTCATGCTCCACAACGACCTGCTCATCATCACCGGTGCGCTCGTCGGCTCGTCGGGCGCCATCCTGTCGTACATCATGTGCAAGGCGATGAACCGTTCCATCTGGAACGTCATCTTCGGTGGCTTCGGCGCAGCGCCGCCGCCGTCCGCGGCCAAGCCCGCGCAGCCCGCGGGCGACGTGCAGGAGATCGACGCCAAGGAGCTGGCCACCAAGCTCAAGGAAGCCAAGAACGTCATCATCGTTCCGGGCTTCGGCATGGCTGCCGCCCGCGCTCAGCACGCCGTGCGCGAGATGACCGACGTGCTGCGCAAGCAGGGCGTCAACGTGCGGTTCGCAATCCATCCGGTCGCCGGACGTCTGCCGGGACACATGAACGTGCTCCTCGCAGAGGCGAACGTGCCGTACGACATCGTGCTCGAGATGGACGAGATCAACGCGGACTTCCCGAACACGGACGTCGCGATCGTCATCGGCGCGAACGACATCGTGAACCCGGCCGCCGAGGAGGATCCGACGAGCCCGATCGCGGGCATGCCGGTTCTTCAGGTGTGGAAGTCGAAGCTCGTGATCGTCAACAAGCGGTCGCGCGGTGCCGGCTATGCGGGCATCGACAACCCGCTGTTCTACAAGCCCGCGACGAAGATGCTGTTCGGCGACTCGAAGGTGGCGATCGAGAAGGTCGTCTCCGAGCTGAAGTCGTAGCTGTCAGTCGGGGCCGCCGCCGGCGAGCACCACGCCGAGCATGATCGCGGCCACGGCCGCCTCGGCGATGCTGGCCCAGCGACCGGCTCGTCCCTCGAGGCCGAAGCCGAACATCACGCCGCGACTGGTGTAGGACGCATCGCGCGCGGTGTACGCGTCGACGCCGAAGAACGCCGTTTCGAAGACGTGCACGCGTGGGCCGGCGGAGATGATGTGCGAGCTGAGGCCGAGCTCGACCCCGATGCGAAGGCCTCCCTCGAACCGCGAACCCGCGCCGTAGTCGAGCTCCGCTTCGACGCCGAAGCCCGACACGTTCGTGTGGACGACGCCGGTCGCGCCAACGCGCGCTGCGACGTGTCGCAGTCGCTCGCACGGCCGAAGTAGCGCGCCAGCCGCGATGCGGTGGAACGTGTTCTCGCCGCTGGTGCTCATCGTCCCGCCGGCATCGGTCGTCCATGGAGAGCCGCTCATGATGAACAGCGACGGGGTGACGTAGAGCCTCGCGCGCCGGCATACCTCGTCGTTCGGCTCACTCGGGGCACTCTCCGGCGACGTCGGCGCCGTCGCGGACTGCGCGCTCGCGACACGGCAGAGCGAGACCACCGTTCCCAGCACGACCAGGGTCCTCGCACGGAGCGTGATCACCGCACGACGCTACGTTGCCGCAGGGGTAGCGGGAGAGCGATTCACGCGAAGTTCACGTTGGCTTACGCATCTCCGTCGCACGGCAACCTTCCCCAAATCGCCGTGTCCTGCGTCCAACCACCATGATGCGGCGGCACGTCGAGGCACTCGTGATGCTCGTGGCGCTGGTCGCACCTGCGACCGCAAAGCCACGGCTCGATCCAGCGTTGCTGCAGATCGAGACGATGCGGGGGATCCGCAGCGTGCATGTGTTCCTCGGCGGCAAGAAGCTGACCGCGATCGACGTGCCGCCGAACGGCAAGCTCGAGGTCGAGTTACCGGGGACGGGACTGCGCGAGCTCAGGCTCGAGTACCATCGCGATGACGGCAGTATCGAGCCTGACGACGGCGTGCTCGTGGCGCTCGGGCCGGGCATCACGCTCAAAGCGATCCCTGCGTGGGGAGTGCGCATCGTCGCGCAACCCGAGGGAGCGCGGTGCGGAGCTGTCAGCGGACATCGCGGCGATTGGTACGCCTGCGATGGCCGCTCGCTGCTGCCGACGAGGGTGCGCTTCATGCTGGTTTGCGCCGCGCCGGTCGCGATGGCGAGCGAGCACTACTACTACCTCGAGCGCGCGAACCGCGAATCGGTCGTGAGTAAGAGATTTCTGCCGACGCTGCCGGGGCTGTATCGCGCGCACTTCGCGAAAGGCAGGATCTCGATCAGCTACAAGCCGGACGACTGTGCAAGCGCGAGAGACGTGCCGTCGTACTGAC
>JABFXX010000205.1 GCA_013368795.1 Kofleriaceae bacterium | reverse complement strand
CGGCTACTTCGCGTTCTACGAGATCGCCTGCCACAGCCAGCTGCTCGCGCACCTCGTGCCGCGCAACATGTGCGTCCACTACGGCGGCCTGCGCGCGCTCCATGTCCCGCACCTGTCGTGGTCGCTCGGCGAGTTCTGCCTCGTCCAGATGCTCGTCGTCGCGCTCCCCGAGGAGCTGTTCTTCCGCGGCTTCTTGCTCGGCCTCCTCGAGAAGCGGTTCCCGCCGAAGCGCCGCATCCTCGGCGGCGGCGTCGGCCTCGCGCTCGTGCTGTCGTCGGCGGCGTTCGCGATCATTCACCTGCCCAAGGATGGCGACCCTCGCGTGCTCGCGACGTTCTTCCCGGGCCTGCTGTTTGGCTGGATGCGCTCGGCGACCGGCTCGATCCTCGCCTCGACGATCACGCACGGCGCGTCCAACATCCTCATTCGGGTCCTCGACCTCGCGGTGATGCGATGACGATCGCGGCGTTCTTCGACATGGACAACACGCTCCTCACCGTCGACACGGGGATGAGCTGGACGAGGTTCCTCTACCGCCGGCGCGAGCTGCCGGCGTCGATGGTCGCCAAGGCCGTCTACTGGAGCTCGCTCTACAAGCTCGCGCTCCTCGACATGGAGACGGTGTTCACGCGGCTCTGCCTCGGGCTCGCCGGCGACTCCGAGGCCGAGATGATCGCCAAGTGCGACATCTGGTACCGCCAGGACGTCGAGCCGTTCATCGCGCCGGCCGCGCGCGTCGCGGTCGAGCACCACCGCCAGGCCGGCCACGCCGTCGTCCTCGCGACCGGCTCGACGGTCTACGCCGCACGTCCGGTCGCCCGCGGGGTCGGCATCGAGCACGTGCTGTCGAGCGAGCTCGAGGTCGAGGCGGGCGCGTTCACCGGCCGGCCGAGCGCGCTGTGCTTCGGTCACCACAAGGTCGCGCTCGCCGAGAAGTGGGCTGCCGCACACGGCGTCGACCTCGCGCGCAGCTACTTCTACTCCGACAGCTTCAACGATCTGCCGATGCTCAGCCGGGTAGGGACGGCGATCGCGGTCAACCCCGACGCCCGGCTCCGCCGCCACGCTCGCCGGCTCGGCTGGGCGATGCAGCGCTGGAGCTGACGAGTGAATACGTCTCCACGTCGATCGTCGATGCTAGGCTGACCACCCATGCGTAGCGCGCTCGTTCTGTTCGTCCTCCTCGCCACTGCGACTGCGGCCCGCGCCGATGTCCACGAGGTCAAGGCAGGCAAGGTGTCGGTCGATCTGCCGAAGAAGTGGGCGGTCGATACGAAGGACGACGTGATCCGTGCGGTCTCGCCCGATAACCAGGTCGCGTGGGTGCTGGTCGTCGTCGACACGCCCGAGGTGAAGGCGGCGCTGACGCGGCTCGAGGGTGAGCTGTACTCGGCGGTCCAGGGCCTCCGGTGGATCGACTCGACGAAGAAGAAGAAGATCCACACGCTGCCGAGCACGATCGTCCAGGGCGTCGGCGTGAGCGCTCGCGCGACACAGCTCGACGTGCTCGTCGTCGTCTCCGGTCCCACGCCCGCGAAGAAGGGCATCATCATGTTCGCCGCCGTCGAGCACGACAAGCTCGCCGCGAACAACAAGACGATCATGGCCGCGTTCAACTCGCTCAAGCCGACGAAATGAAGCGCTTGGATCGAAGCGTGACCCGAGTCATCGAGGGTCGCGCTCACCTTGCGTGAATGCGTCCGTCGCGGATGAAGTGAACGTCCCGAATCGTGAGCGAGCCGACGGTGGTTTCCCGACGGGCCGCGACAACCGATCGCAGATCATTCCGTCGCCGATTTGGTGATCGATCGTCGGACCGATCGAGTAGATTCAGCGCGAACACATGGGTGACTCGGCCTTGCGTGGCCTTGCTGCGATCCCCGCGGTGCGTCGGCTCATCGAGCTCGCACTCGACGAGGATCTGGGCCGCGGTGACATCACATCTCAGGTGACGGTAGGTACCGAGGGTCGGCAGGTCACGGCCGACATGAATGCACGCGAGCCGATCGTCGCGTTCGGCGTCGACGTCGCGTCGGCGGTGTTCACGATGGTCGATTCTCGGATCGACCTCGAGATTCACTCGCCGGACGGCACGCGCGTCGACCGCGGCGGCTTGCTCCTGACCGCGCGTGGTCCGGCGCACAGCGTGCTCGCGGCCGAGCGCACCGCGCTCAACTTCGCGCAGCGGCTGTCCGGCGTCGCCACGCTCGCCAAGCGCTACGCCGATGCGGTCGCGGGCACGAAGGCGCGCGTCGTCGACACGCGCAAGACGACGCCCGGGTTCCGCGTGCTCGAGAAGGCGGCGGTGCTCGCCGGCGGCTGCGGCAACCACCGCTTCGACCTCGGCTCCGGCGTGCTCATCAAGGACAACCACATCGCGGCGTGCGGCTCGGTCCGCGCCGCGGTCGAGGCCGCGAAGGTCAAGGCGCCGCACCCGCTGCGCGTCGAGGTCGAGGTGACGAACCTCGGCGAGCTCGACGAGGCGCTCGCGGCCGGCGCGGAGGTCGTGCTGCTCGACAACATGACGCCGGCGCAGGTCGAGGTCGCCGCCGCACGCGCGCACAGCCGCAACGTGCTCGTCGAGGTCTCGGGCGGCATCACGCTCGCGACGATCGGCGACTACGCACGCGCGGGTGCCGACCTGATCTCGGTCGGCGCGATGACGCACTCGGCGCCTGCGGTCGACATCGGCCTGGACGTGCGCACGTGACGTTCCAGTCGCTCCACCTGAAGGCCCTCTGGCTCGGCTGTCATCGCATCGATTTGCCGAGCTGCGCATCGACGAACGACGAGGCCGCGCGGCTCGCACGCGCGGGCGCTCGCCACGGCACGCTCGTGATCGCGGAGCGGCAGACCTCGGGGCGCGGCCGCGACGGTCGCGTGTTCGAGTCGCCGCCGGGCGGTCTCTACATGTCCGCGGTGATGCGGCCGCCGCTGCCGCTCGTCGCGGTGCCGGCGATGACGCTCGCGATCGGCATCGGCCTTTGCGACGCCGCCCGGACGATGGGCGCGCCCTGCGAGCTCAAGTGGCCGAACGACGCGCTGGTGCGCGGCCGCAAGCTCGCCGGTGTCCTCGTCGAGGCGCAGAGCCAGGGCGGAAGGCTCGACTCGGTGATCGTCGGCATCGGCGTCAACCTGTCGGGCGAGCTGCCCGAGACGATCGCCGAGCAGGCGATCACGCTCGACGAGGCCGCGGGCACCGTCGTCGATCGCGAGAAGTTCATCGCGTGCCTGTGCGCGCAGGTCGAGCGCTGGGTCGATCGCTACGCGGCGGTCGGCATCCAGGCGATCATTCCGGCGTGGCAGGAGCGCATGGCGCACGGCCTCGCCGCGCGCGCGACGATCGCCGGCCAGCCGCACGTCGGTCACGTCGCGGGCCTCGACGATGACGGCGCGCTGCTCC
>JABFXX010000601.1 GCA_013368795.1 Kofleriaceae bacterium | reverse complement strand
GGAAGATCGACCACGCGTTCTTCATCGGGCCGGGCCGGCACGACTTCACGTTCTGGAAGCCGCGCCTGCCCGAGAGCCTGAAGTTCCTGCGCGACCACACCGCCTCGTCGAAGTAGCTCGCGCCAGCGCGCCACGCGCTCAGCAGAGCGCGGACACGTCGTCGATTGGCGAGTGCTCGTCTGAGCACGCCGCTCAGCAATGATCAGCGCCTGATGATGCCGCCGTGAAGCATGGCCTGCACGCCGAACGTTCTGCAGAGCGCGGACACGCTCGCACGCGCGTGCGGTCGGGGTGCCTCGCTCGCCGCGTATACGTCTGTGCTCGTAACAACTGCCTGCCAGGCGCGTCATGTCGCGCCGACGCTTCGCTGGGCCGCCGGCGCAGCTACTCGCTTCGGCCACCCCGACTCGCACACACGCGCTCGCGTTGACGTCGCTTGGTGACAGTCACATCGCCGAGCATGCAGGGGATGGTCAGCGTTTGAAGTACGCCGCGTTGCGGGCGATGTCGGCGTTGTGCTCGGCCGGCACATCCTCCTCGTAGTAGATCCGCGCGGATCTCGTCGACCGGAACCGGGCCGATGATGCAGTCGCAGGGGCAGACGTCGACACAGCCGGTATCGCAGGCGCCGGCGCATTTCTGAGTGATCACGTAGGTCATGCCGCTCTCTGGAGCAGCGGCCATGCCGCGCAGAAGCCCGCGATAACATGGTCATCCTCCTCGGAGATCACCGATATATCGGTGGACAATGGCGAAATATCGGTGAAGCTGAAGCATGGCCGCAGCCGATGTGATCGCAGAGCTGCTCGCGGCGATCGCGTCCGCCGACACGCCGAAGAGTCTCGTCCGCGGCATCGCGAGCGCGCTGTCGCGACACGCACCGATCCAGGCCGTCGTGCTCGGCGACGAGACACCGATGCCGAAAATCTCTATCGGCGCGGCGTCGAGAGAATCTGGCGACGAGGTGTCGTCGCCGATCGCGGTGGCCGAGCAGATCGATGGCGAGTGGCGCATCGTCGAGCGGGCGTCGCGTCCGACGTCGCCGATCGTGCCGGGGCTCGCCGTCGCGACGCGCGGTGCGTTGCCGGCGGTCCTGCGTGATTTGGCGCTGCGTGCGGCGCTCGCGCCGGCGATCGAGCTCGCGCTCAACCACGTGCGCGTCGTCCGCCGCGTCGCCGATCTATCGCGACAGGCGCACAGCCGGGCTCGCGAGCTGAGCGCCGAGATCGGGATGGTCGGCCTGCAGCCGACGCTCGTCACGCGCAGCCCGGCGATGCGAGCCGTCGCGGAGCGAGTGGCGGCGGTGGCCCGCCACGCGACGACGGTGCTCGTCATCGGCGAGTCGGGCACCGGCAAGGAGCGCATCGCGACCGAGATCCACGATCAGTCGATGCGCCGTCATCGCCCGTTCGTCGCGCTCAACTGTGGCGCGATCCCCGAGTCGCTGATCGAGAGCGAGCTGTTCGGCCACGAGCGCGGCGCATTCACCGGCGCGGAGCGAACGCGCGCGGGTGCGTTCGAGCGCGCCCATCGCGGGACGCTGCTGCTCGACGAGATCGGCGAGCTGTCGGCCGCGGCGCAGGTGAAGCTCTTGCGCGTGCTGCAGGAGCGACGAGTCCGGCGCGTCGGAGGCGCCGCGGAGATCGAGGTCGACGTCCGCGTGATCGCGGCGACCAATCGCCGGCTCGACGACATGGTCCGCGAGGGTGCGTTTCGCGAGGACCTGTTCTATCGGCTCGCAGTGTTCGAGATCGTCGTCCCGCCGCTGCGCGAGCGCGTCGACGACATCGCGCCGCTGGCCGACGCGATCCTGGAAGCGCACGCGAGGCGGCTCGGCCTCGTGAAGCCGCAGCTGACGCGCGCGATCGTCGGCCGGCTGGAGGCGCACGCGTGGCCCGGCAACGTGCGCGAGCTCGAGAACGTGCTCGAGGCGGCGTTGATCGTCGGCGATGGCAAGCTCGAGCTTCCCGCCGAGCTCGGTCGCGGCGCAGGAAGCCGGCGCGCGGGCCTCGACTTCGCGAGCGCATCGCGCGCGGCGATCGAAGCAGCGCTGCGCGCGTGCCGCGGCAAGATCTACGGTACCGACGGCGCCGCCGCGCGGCTTGGCCTCGAGCCATCGACCTTGCAGAGCAAGATGAAGAGGCTCGGCATCGAGCGCGGCACGTTCACGCGCCGAGCAGGGGGGTAACCACAACTGGTGCGAAGCGGAACGCGAGCTACACGTCAACGCGAGCACGTGCGTGCGGGTCGGGGTGGCCGAAGCGAGTAGCTGCGCCGGCGGCCCAGCGAAGCGCCGGCGCGACATGGCGCGCATGGCACGCCGGTGGTCCAAGCACGAACGTGTACGCGGCGAGCGAGGCGGCCCGCCCCGCACGCGCGGGCGAGCGTGTCCGCGCTCTGCTGAGTGCCCGCGCGAGCACCGAACGATTCGGTCGCGTTCGCGCTCTCTGCGAGGGACTTCGTGAAGATCGATGTCGAACGAGCGCGCGTGTGCCGTCGCGGTAGCGCGGCGAGCGCTACGCCTTGCCGACGACGGCGGTCAGCGCGCGCAGCGAGTCGCGCGCACGCTCGACGTGCTCCGCCGCCTGGCTCACGGCCGACGACACGATCATCACTGACTCGGTCTGATCCATCATCGCGGTCTCATCGCTCGCAGCACGCATGTTGGCGCGCAGCGAGTCGATCGACTCCTCGAGCACGGACAGATGCTCGGCGAACTCGATCGGCAGCGAGTTGCCGGTGTTCGTCGGCTCGTCTTCCTGCGCGCGATGCTGCGCCGCGAGGCGCGCGTTGGCCTCCGACAGCTCGCGGCGATGCTGCTCGTCGTCCTTCTCGAGCCGGAGCACCTTCTGCTCGAGCTCGGCCGCACGGGCGACGAGCGCGGTGTAGCGCGAGAGATCGGCCTGCGCGGTCGCCTCGGGATCGCGCGACGGCGCGCGGCGGTTGGTGGTCTCGTCGTCCTCGCGAAGGTCGCGCAGCTGCGACTCGAAGCGATCGCGCTCGAGCGTGATCTGCGTGACCTTCGCCTTCATGTCGCGCAGCTCGCGCTCGAGGCCGGCGATCTCGCGCTCGGTGTTGGCGGCGAACTGACGGACGTTGTCGGCCTTCTCGACCTCTGCCTCGAGCTCGTCGATGCGCGCCTGCAGCGCGGAGACGTCCGCGCTCGAGCCGTCGGACGTGCCTTCCAGGTCGTCGAGCTTGTCGAGCGCGTCGGTGAGCTTGGTCTCGGCCTCGCGCGCGCGACGCTCGGCATCGACGATGCGCTCGGCGGCCTCCTTCGCGCGCGCTTCGATATCGCGGGCGCGGGTCTCGATCTCGCGGGCGCGCGCCTCGATGTCGCGAGCGCGGGCATCGGCCTCCGCGGCGCGGCCCTGGGCCTCGCGAGTCTGCGCCTCGGCATCGCGCGC
>JABFXX010000486.1 GCA_013368795.1 Kofleriaceae bacterium | reverse complement strand
GTTGTCGTCGTTGTTGTTGCAACGGTTGTTCGGCTCGGCGTTACCAACGGGCGGGCAGCCGTCGTTGATGCGGCCGTCGTTGTCATCATCGATCGCGTTGTTGCACTGCGCTCCGGTCTCGGCACCGCGTTGCGCCACGGGGCAGCCGTCGTTCGCGCGGCCGTCGCCGTCGTCGTCGACCGTGTTGTTGCACTGCGCGCCCGTTTCGGGACCGACGCCGCTGACGATCGTCGGGCAACCATCGTTGAGTGCGCCGTCGAGGTCGTTGTCGACGCTGTCGTTGCACGACGTCTCGGGGCCGCCGGCCGACGAGGCCGCGAAGAAGTCTTCCGCCTCGATGCGCGTGCCGTTCGTGGCGTCGACGCTCAGCGGGTAGCTCACCGGCGTGACCACACCGCACGCCTGGTGCCAGCGCGTCTCGGTGCACAGCGACGCGCCCATCGACTCGCAGACCGCGAGCGCTTCGGGGTACGTCACGTTCGTCCACGGCATCACGCCCTCCTTCGAGCACGAGCCGCGGTACTTGCTCACCGAGCCGCCGCCGGAGGCCGATAGCCCGGATCCGATGAGCGACACCGTGAACTTCGTCGTGCTGATGACGCTCGCGACCTTGAACACGCCGTTGTAGCCGGTGACGCCGACACCGCTGACGCGGATGCGCGCGCCGACCGCGAGGCCGTGCGGCGACAGCGTCGTGAACGTCGCGACGTTTGCCGCGTGCGTCGCGCCCGTCGGGCTCGCCGCGAGCGGAGCGACGACCGTCGCTGCCTCGGTGCCCTGCTGCGACGACGACGAGTCGAAGCGCGACGCCTCGTACTTCATGATCTGATGACCGCCACCGATCGACACCCACTCCTGACCGACGAGGTTGCCGGTCTCGGAGCCCTCGTCGATCGAGCCGTCGCAGTCGTTATCGCGGTCGTCGCACGTCTCGGCGGGATCCGGGTTCGTCTGGCCCGGGCTCGTGATGTCGCAGATCGCGGGACCGTCGAGGTTGTTCGGATCGCAGGCGTACGTACCGGTACCGCGGCACGCGCCCTGGCGGCCGTCGTCGCATGCCAGGCCCTTGCTCGGCTGGCCCTCGTCGGTGTTCGCGTCGCAGTCGTTGTTCTTGCCGTCGCACTTCGTCTCCGGGAACTGGACGTCGCCCGGATACGTGCACGACCAGCCTGCGGAACCGTTGCACTGCGCGACGGGCGCGGTCGGGCCGCACTCGCCACCGGCGCGGCAGATCGACGGAGGCGTCAGGTTGTCGTCGATCATGCCGTTGCAGTCGTTATCGACGCCGTCGCACGTCTCGACGCCCGACGGGAAGCATGCGTACTCGCAGCCATCGACGAGCGGGTCGAGATCGAAGTGACCGGGCTTGCACGCGAAGCCGCACGTACCCGCCTGGCAGACCGTGTTCGCGTTCGCGTGCGCCTGGCAGACGTGGCCGCACGTACCGCAGTTGTTGATGTCGATCTGCGTGAGGTAGCCCTCGTCGGCGGTGCCGTCGCAGTCGTCATCCTTCGTGTTGCACAGCTCGAACACCGGATAGACCGGCGGGCCGTTCGGACCGGCGCCGCACAGCGGGGCACCACCCGAGCACTGCAGCACGCCGAAGTTGCACTCGCCGACATCGGTCAGCGGGCCGCAGGTGCCGAGGCTCGTGAGGCCCTCGTCGAAGTTGCCGTCGCAGTCGTTGTCCTTACCGTCGCAGAGCTCGGGATCCATCCTGTGGTCCACGAAGCCGATGCAGTCGAGGTTGCCGGTCGCCGCGTTGCAGCGGAACGTACCCGCGATGCACTCGCCCATGTCGGTGCCGCACTTCGAGCCACCACCCGGATCGCCCTCGTCGGGCGTGCCGTTGCAGTTGTCGTCGAGCGCGTTGCACGTCTCGGGCATCGGCTGCTTGTCGCACTTGAGCGAGCCGTTGGTGCAGATCAGCTTGCCGCCCGCGCACACGCCCATCTGATTCGCACAGTCGTTGCCGACCTGCGCGACGGTGCCGTTGTCGACGAAGCCGTCGCAGTCGTCGTCCTTGCCGTTGCACTCCTCGGGGCCGGTGACGATGCAGCCGGCATCGGTGCCGCCGTCGTCGACGCTCGAGCCTCCGCCGTCACCTTCGCCACCATCGCCGCTGCCGTTGCCACCGTCGCCGGTGGCGCAGTTGAGACAGTAGTCGTTGACGCTGCACGACATCTGCGACGATGCGAGCAGCGCGATCGCGATCAGCGCGCGGAACGCGGTCTTCACTGCGCACCTCCTTGCGCGCGGACGCGCCTGCGCCGCCGCAGTAGCAGGCCGAGCGCGACGAGCACGCCGGCGCTGCTGCCGTTCATCGTCGAACACCCACCGCCGCCACCGACGGTGACATGCGAGGCCTCGCCGCCGTCGGGGCGCAGCGAGTCAGGATCGAAGCACGTACCACCGCGGCACACTTCACCGGGGTTCGGGCACGTCACGTTGCTCTCGACGCACGGATCGGTCTCGCACTGGCCCGAGTTCGGGTTGCACCACTGACCGTCGTCGGTGCACGTGCGGTCCTTGCACGGATCGGCGATGCACTGGCCGGTCGAGTCGTTGCACGCCTGACCGAACGGACACGCGTGACCGCACGGATCGGTCTCGCACATCCCCTGGCGGCAGCGCTGACCATCGGGGCACTCGACGTCCGCACAGCTCGGCACGCACGCGCCACCGACGCAGTACTGGCCGCCGTCACACGTGACGCCCTGGCAGGGGTTCGTCACGCACGTGCCGTTGATGCACGTTTGCTGCGCCGAACACATCTCGGGGAACGTCGAGCAGTTGTTCGGACGGCAGTCGCCCGTCGGGCCGTAGCAGATCAGCGGCGCCGTACAATGACCCGGCTGACAGATCGGCTGGCACATCCAGTCGTTCGGATCGTTCGGCTTGGGCACGCACTCCTGCGCGTTGCCCATCGAGTCGGGCTGACACGTCTGCTGGAAGCACGGATCGTTGACGCAGAACATCTGCGGTGGGCCATTGGGATCGTTCGGATCCGGAAGCGAGTCGCACTTCTTGCCGAGCGGGCACGGGAACTCGCCGGGCGCGCACGGGAACGCACACTGACAGTTCACGCAAGCGCCGCCGCCAGAGCACAGCGTGCCCTCATCGACCTGGCCGTTGCAGTTGTCGTCCATGCAGTTGCACGTCTCGACGCCGATCGGATCGCCCTGACAGACGACCGTTCCGTTCACGCACGCCTCCTGGCCGCCGCACACCATGCCGGTGCCGCACGGGCACATGGTGCCGACCGGGTTCGGGCACGTCCAGTCCTCGTCGAACATGCCGTCGCAGTCGTCGTCGACGTTGTTGCACGTCGTGTCGCTGCTCGCCGGCATGCTGTTGCACGTGATCTGACCGTTCGTGCACACCGTCTGACCGACGCCGCAGTTGCTCGAGCAGTCGGCCGGCTCGAAGTCCTCGTCGATGAGGTTGTCGCAGTCGTCGTCGATGCCGTTGCACGGATCGGTGCAGGGCGTGAGGCCGTTGCACGGCTTCACCTCGCCCGAGCACGCGCCGAAGCTATTCGGCGGCATCGTCACGAGCGGGCACGTCTTGGTGCCCGGGTGACAGATGTTCTCCGGGATCGGGCTATGCGACGGATCGCCCGGGTTATCGGTCGGCGGACCGCCGGGCGTCACCATGTCGGAGCACGCCTGCGTGAAGCCATCGATGTTGCCGTCGCAGTCGTCGTCGAGGCCGTTGCACGCCTCGGACGTTGGCGTCGGCGCGGTGCAGCCCTGGAACATGCCGCTCGTGCACAGCTCGGTGCCCGCGCACGTGCCAACACCCGGCACCGTCTTCGCGCAGTCGCGGACGATCGGCGTGCACACGCACGAGCCGGTGCCGCAGTCGTTACCGACGCCGTCGCACAGGATCGTGTTGTCGTTCGAGCAGCGGCACGTCTGATCGGGAACGCCGTCGCAGTCGTCGTCGGCGGCGTTGCAGGTCTCGGCGACGGGCTGACACGGCGTACAGTTCACGGCCGGCGCCTCGTCGATGCGACCGTCGCAGTCGTCGTCGGCGTTGTTACACGTCTCGGTGCCGGGCGTGACGATCGGCGCGTTGCATTCGAGGCCGGTGCCGTCGGCGCGACACACGAGCGTGCCGGGGCGCGAGCACGCACCGAGCTGGCCGTTCGTGCACGTGCCGCCCTTGCCGGGGACCGACTTCGGCGGAAGGAAGTCTTCGTCGGCCCTGCCGTCGCAGTCGTCGTCGAGATCGTTGCAGGCCTCGACCTTGATCGCGTCGGCGAGGATCTGGGAGAACGCGAGCTGGAGCTCGGCCTCGTTGTTCGCGTAGTAGCCCTCGTTGACGCTGGGGATGTCGACGGCGCCGCCGGCGTGCGCGTAGGCCTCGATGTTCGCGTTGCCGGGCGAGATGCCGAACCCGATCACCTTCGTCTCGATGCGATAGCGCGAGGCGGTCGCCGGGCAGCCGTCGTTGATCGCGCCGTCGCCGTCGTTGTCGAGATCGTCGCTGCACGAGGTCTCGGCCGCGCCGACGGCGGGACAGCCGTCGTTCACGAAACCGTCGTTCTCGTTGTCGAGCGCGTCGTTGCACGCGACTTCGCCGGTCGGCAGATCGGTGCGCAGCATCGCGTCGGCGGCGGTCGAGCCGTTGCCGTTGCAGCTCTCGTCACCGTCGGTGAGGAGAATGTTGAGATACGTGCGGCACTGCGCGGTGCAGCAGTTCGTCGTGCACGTCGGGCTCGAGTCGCAGCCCGTCGGCAAGAACGCCTGGCGCGTCGGATCGACGCGGATCGGATCGAAGCCGGCGACGTTGCTCGGCCACAGCGTCGTGCCGTCGTTCGCCTGCAGGCCCCGCCAGTATTTGTGCGCGCCGGCGAGGCTGCCGCCGATCGGCGTGCCGCCACCGCACGCGTTGCCGCTGCACAGCACGCCATCCCAGATCTCGGGATCGGTGCCGCCCGTGTCGCACGAGTTGCCGGTGAAGTTGGTGAACTTCGCCGCGTTCGCGTTACCGCCGTTGACGAGCGGCGACAGGATCTGGAGCGTGTGGTCCGCGGTGTTGCCACCGCCGCAGTTCGGGCCGGCGCCGCACGAGCCGTTCGCGCCGATGCTCGAGCCGGCGATGCAGCAGCCCGTCGGAAAGTTCGTCGTCGTGCCGCCCATCGTCGCGCGGAAGCGCGAGAGGCCGAACACCATGTCGCCATAGCTGTTGACGATCTTGTTGATCGCGCACTTCGCGTGATCGAGCTTGTTGTCGACGCCACCGCAGGTTGGTGGCCCCGCGCCCGTGGGGTTTCCCGTCGACGTCAGGATCATCGAGCCCGACGTATCGAGGATCATGAAGACGTACGGTTTCAGAACGTCTTCGGCCTGTGCGGTCCGAGCAAAGACCAGCACGCACGTGACTACCCCGAGCCACGCAAGAAGCTTGCGCATGAAGGCCATCGTAACGCACGCGCTCGTTTTCCTACCGGTTTTTGGGGTAGCGGCGAGGCAGCGGTGCTACGGCGGAGCGCGTAGTGATTCGTCAGCGACCGAGCAGTGATCGTCCAACGACCTTGAGTGTCAGGATCGGCTTCACGCCCTCGAAGATCGGGAGGACCTGAGCGTCCGCTACGTATCGGCTGATCGGATACTCCTCGGCGTACCCCCAGCCGCCGTGAAGCAGCTGACCGAGCTGCGTCACTTCGACAGCCACATCACACGAAAACAGCTTCGCCATCGCCGCGACCGGAGCTGCCTGGCGTTCATCGGCGTCCATCGCGCGCGCCGCGGCGTACGTGATCGCACGGGCAGCGACGAGTCGAGATGCCATCCGACCGAGGTGGTAGCGGGTCAGCTGGTAGTCGCCGATCGCCTTACCAACCTGCCTACGTTCGGCCACGTATTGTGACGTCTGCTCGATCGCGGCCGAGGTCACGCCACAGGCCCGACCACCGGTCTGGAGGCGACCGGCGGCGAAGCCTGCCATCTGCAGCGCGAACCCGCGGCCGATGCCTTCCTCGCCGCCGACGAGCTGTGCGTCGGGGACGAAGTAGCGATCGAACGCGAGCGTGAACGAGTGCATGCCGCGGTAACCCGGCGTGCGATCCGCCTTGCCGGTCAGCGTGCCGCCGCCGTCTTGCTTCACGTCGAACTCGTGGCCGGGGAACCGCGGCTTGTCGACGATGAACAGCGTCAGGCCGCGCGCGCCCTTCGAGAGGTCCGCATCGGTGCGCGCGAGCAGCGCGATGACGTCGGCGCGGCCGGCGAACGTGCACCACGCCTTCGCGCCGGTGATGAGCCAGCCGCCGGTGGTGCGTTCGGCGCGACAGCTCACCGACGCGACGTCCGAACCGATGTTCGGCTCGGTCACCGAGATCGCGGCCATCACTTCACCGGCGGCGAGCTTCGGCAGCCAGTGCTTCTTCTGCGCCTCGGTGCCGCCGGCGAGCAGCGCCTTCGCGAGGATCTCGGGCCGCGTGATCAGCGAGCCCGCGGCCGCGAGCGACGCGCGCGACAGCTCCTCGGTCGTGAGGATCATCGCGAGATTGCCGAGCTCGTTGCCACCGTAGGCCTCGGGGATCGAGAGGCCGAAGTAGCCGAGGTTGCCCATCTCGGAGATGAAGCGCTCGGGCACGAGCTCGTCGTGATGATGGATGCGCTCGGCGTGCGGCATCACCTCGCGCTCGGCGAACGCGCGCACGTTCGCGCGGACCTCCGAGAGCGTCTCGTCGAGCGGCCACGCGAGGCGGCCCGCGCTCGCGATCGTCGCCTCGCCAACGGCCTCGACCGCGCTCGGCGCGAGAGCCTCGGCGATTGCGGCGCGCGCGGCGTCGTCGTAGCGAGCCTCGCCGAGGCCGAGCAGCTGCGCGACGGGCTCGAGGCGGTAGCACAGGCTCGACGCGAGCTCCGCGATCGCGACCTTCGCAGCGGCCGTCATCTCCGCCGGCGCGTCGGCGAGCTCGGCGATCACGCGCGCCTCGGTCGCCGCATACGCGACTCGCTCGACGACGACCTGATGCTCGTCGATCGCCTCGCCATTTCGGGTCAGCGTCCGGGCGGCAAGGGCGGCGCGGTCAGCGAGGGAGCGTGCAGCGGCTACGATCGCGTTCATATCCCCGTTGCTTAGCGCGCTTTGCCCGCAGATTGACGTCATGGTCTCGTGAGATCTCCGGTATGAACACCGTTATGAAGCGCATCCTCGTTCTCCTCGTGGCTGTAACTCCCGCAACCGCCAGTGCAGACAAGATGTGGAACCAGGGCAAGGGCACGACCTGGGACTGCGCGAAGGATCCCGTCGTGACGATCGCGCACGGCAAGGCGACCTACACGTTCAAGGGCACCTGCAAGACGGTCAACATCTCCGGCGCGACGAACAAGGTGAAGGCCGAGCACGTCGAGGAGCTGAACGTCAGCGGCTCGTCGAACACGATCGACGTCGGCACGCTCGGCCGCGTGAACCTGTCGGGCTCGCAGAACAAGGTCACGTTCAAGGACGGCGATGCGCCACAGATCAACATCACGGGCACGCAGGACGTCGTGACGCGCGCGGGAGGCACGGAGCCGGCGACGGCGACGCCCGCGGTCGCGACGACGACGATCGACTGCAGCAAGAATGCGCTGTTCGAGTACGCCGAGAACAACGGCACGTTCAAGTTCACCGGCGCGTGTCAGAAGATCGCGATCAGTGGCAACAACAACCAGCTCGAGGTCGAGACCGCGCAGGCGATCATCGTGTCTGGCAACGGCAACGTCGTCGCCGCGGCCGCCGTCGACTCGATCATGACGGCCGGCAACGAGAACAAGGTGACCTACAAGAAGACCGCGACGCCGAAGGCGACGATCAAGATCATGAATCCCGGCAACAAGAACAAGATCGCGAAGGCGAAGTAATCAGTAGCGCGCGAGCGCGCGGATCACCTGCGCGCCGTAGCCGCCGCCGAACAGACACGCGTGGGCGGCGAGCGGATAGAGCTGATAGAGCAAGACGCGCTCGCGCCAGCCATCGGCGAGCGGATACACGTCCTCGTACGCTTCGACGAGCCGGTCCGGAACGCCGCCGAACAGCGCGAGCATCGCGAGATCGATTTCGCGATGCCCGCCGTAGACCGCGGGATCGATGATCACCGGGTCGCTGCCACAGCTCGCGACGTTGCCCCACCACAGATCGCCGTGGAGGCGGGCCGGCGGCTCGGCGGGCCCGAACGCGTCGCGCTGGGCGCGCAGCGAATCGAGCTGGCGATCGACGCCGAGCCCGGCGCGCGTACACAGCGGACGCAGTCGGCGCTCGACGTAGAACGTCGGCCAGTCGCGCTCGACGGTGTTGTCCTGCGGAAGCGTCGCGAGATAGTTCGGCGCGTCGAAGCCAAAGCTCGGCGCACCGGCGCGATGCAGCGTCGCGAGCGCGCGACCGAGCGCCGCGGGGTCGGGCCTGCCGGCGAGATCGAGCCACTCGAGCGCGAGCCACGACTCGCCGGTCGCGAGCACGGAGGGGATGCGGATCGCGTTGGCCTCGCGCAGCCAGTCGAGGCCGCGTGCCTCGGCCGCGAACATGCCGGGCGGCGCGTTCGCGTGCGACTTCACGAAGATCGTGCGGCCGTCGGCGAGACGAACGCGGAACGCATCGTTGATGTCGCCGCCGCCGATCGGATCGGCAGAGACGACGCCGGTCTCGAGAGCATCCGCGAGCTCGCGCCGGTTCACGTGGCGACTATAGGCGCGCCTCGGTGGAGTGAGCTCGTCGGACATCGCGGAAAGGCGGTGGACGCCCTACCGGTCGTGTGGTTTGGGGGTCTCTTGCTGGAGAGGGTCCACACACGACCACGTTGCCGCGTAGGCAGGGCGCCCACCATGATCGATCAGGGCGTCGCGGGAGCCGGCGCCGCGCCGTCGGCGGCAGGCGTCGCGCCTTCGCCGCCCCGGTGGTGACGGCGGTGCTCGCCCGGGTGATAGACCTGGCACGGCTCGGCCGGGCGGCGCTTGCGCATGATCACGAACTCGACGCGGCGGTTCTGCGCCTTGCCGTCGTCGGTCTTGTTGTCGGCGACCGGGACCTTCTGGCCGCAGCCCATGCTCTCGAGACGATCCTCGGGGACGCTCTTGCCGACGAGGTACGCGCGCACCGAGGCCGCGCGACGCGTCGAGAGATCCTGGTTGTGCGCCTCGTTGCCGTCGGTGTCGGTGTGACCCTCGACGCGAATGCGCAGGCGCTGGTTCTGATCCATCACCGACGCGACCTCGTCGAGGATCGGATACGACTCGTCGAGGAGCTTGTCCGAGTCCGTCGCGAACAGGATCTTGATGCCGGGCTTGAGCCGGATGACGTTCTTCTGGATGTCGAGGTTCTTCGGCTCTTCCTTGACCACTGGCTCGGTCTCGGGCTCCTCGGCGGCCGCGGGTTCTGCAGCGGGCATCGGCTCCGGCGACGGCGTGGTCGTCGAGACGGCTGCCGACTTCGAGCAGGCGGCGGCAACGAGCGAGAACAGGATCGTGCGAGTGAGGACAGAAGAAACGGCCATGCGTGATTCGTCGCCGGGAGTCGGGGGATCACGCAAAGCGCTACACAGTTCTACATTCACATTTCTTCACGATCGCTTTGTCGTCAAACGATCGAGATGAAGCCGTGACTAGACGCGCTCGCGCACGTGCTCGAGAAGGCCGCGGCACGCGCGCTCGCAGATATCGAGCACGTCCTCGAAGCCGCCCTCGCCGATGTACGGATCGGGGACCTCGGCGTCGGCCGGTGCGCCACGCTCGAACTCGCGCAGCATGCGGATCGACGGCACCAACGAACGACCGCGCGCGAGCTGCATGAGGTTGTCGTAGTTGGCGCGATCCATCGCGAGCACGAGATCGAATCGATCGAAGTCCTCGCGCGTGAACTTGCGCGCGCGATGGGTCAGGTCGTAGCCGCGCTTCGCCGCGACCGCGCGCGAGCGCGAATCGGGCAGCTCGCCGACGTGCCACGAACCGGTGCCGGCGCTGTCGATCACGAGCTTGCTCTCGAGGCGCGCCTCGGCGGCGAGCTTGCGAAACACGCCTTCGGCCGTGGGCGACCGGCAGATGTTCCCCAGACAGACGAAACAGATCCTCATCGCGTCGTCAGGCGGTGCCGGTGCCCGAACCGGGTGGCGGACTCGTGTCGAGCTCGCCCGTCCAGTACAGGTAGTCGCGCCAGGCCTCGGGGACCGAGCGGAGCGAGATGCGGATCGCGACCGCGGGCACCCAGTTCGGCTGGGTCGGGACCGCGAGCAGCTTCATGCTCGCCTCGGCCGGCGTGCGACCGCCCTTCTTGCGGTTGCACAGGTAGCAGCAGGTCACGATGTTCGTCCACTCGGTCAGGCCGCCCTGCGAGCGCGGGACTACGTGGTCGTACGTGAGGTCGCTGATCGACGCCTTTCGCCCACAGTACTGGCACTTGTAGTTGTCGCGCGCGTAGATGTTCACGCGCGAGAACTTCACGGGACGGGCGTGGCGCCGGAACGCGCGCAGCAGGCGTACCACCGCGGGAACCTTGATGATCAGGTTCACGGAGTGGACGTCGTGATCGTACTCCTCGAGCACCTCGACCTTGCCGAGGAACAAGAGACTGATCGCCCGCTGCCAGGAGATGACCTTGATCGGCTCGAAGCCTTGGTTGAGTAGAAGAGTCTGCGCGGTGTCCATACAGGGATGGCGTGGGAGCCGGAAAGTCAAAGCTCCCTACGGGCGAGGTCGGCCCATAGTGAGGAGGATAGCATCGAGGAGGGGAGGCGCGACAACACGACTAGATCGTGCGATCTCGGGTACATAGGGCGATGCTGGTTTGAACTGAGATTGAAAACGATTTTCAGAAATGGTACGGCTTCGGTGATGTCGACGACCCTCGCCGCGATCCCCTTGGGAGCCTCGGCGACGATCCGAAAGGTCGAGGGCCCGCGGGCGTTCCGCCGGCGCCTCCTCGAGATGGGCCTCGTGCCCGGCGTCGAGGTCCGGGTCGTGACGATCGCGCCGCTTGGTGACCCACTGCGGATCGAGATACGCGGCGGCCAATGGTCGATCCGGCGCGGTGAGGCCGCGCAGATCGAAGTCGACAAATGAGCGACTGCCACGACGAGCCCGTAGCCAAGGCCGCGCCTGCCGCCTCGAGCGCTGGGCGTCCGCAGATCGCGCTCGCCGGCAATCCGAACGTCGGCAAGACCACGCTGTTCAACGCGCTGACCGGCTCGTCGGCGAAGGTCTCGAACTATCCCGGCATCACGGTCGAGCGCCGCACCGGCGAGCTGCCGCTGCCGACCGGCCCCGGCGACCTCCACGATCTTCCCGGCACCTACAGCCTCAACGCGCGCAGCGGCGAGGAGCAGATCGCGCTCGACGCGCTGACCGGTCTCAACGGCGAGACCGCGCCCGACGCCGTCGTCGTCTGCGTCGACGCCACGCAGCTCTCGCGCTCGGCGTACCTCCTGCTCCAGGTCCGCGAGCTCGGCGCGCGCTGTGTCGTCGCGCTGACGATGGTCGACGAGGCCGGTCCCGCTGCACCCGACGCGCGCGCGCTCGCGACGCTGCTCGGCTGCGAGGTCGTGCCCGTGATCGCGCGAACGCGCTCGGGCCTGCCGGAGCTCGTCGCCGCGATCGATCGCGCGCTGCGCAGCGAACGCCGCGCGAGCTGGATGTGGCGACCGAGCGCGACGCTGCGCGGGCACCTCGACGCGATCCGCGAGGCGCTGCCCGCGAGCTGGCACGCGCGCGAGCGCTACGACGGCCGCGACGACGCGCTCGCCGATGACGCGATCGCGCTGTGGGCGCTGACTTGTATCGAGGGCGCCGGCCGCACGGATACGGCAGCGGCGAGTCTCGACGATGAATCCGACGAGCTCGTCGGCGTTCCGCCCGAGCTGCGCGCCGTCGTGACGAAGCGCCTGCGCGGCCTCGACACGCGCGCGCTCGACGACGAGGCCGTGCTCGCGCGCTGGACGTGGCTCGACAAGGAGCTCGCGGCGCTCACGAAGAAGAAGCCCGATCGCACGCGCACCGAGCGCATCGATCGCATCCTCCTGCACCGCGCGCTCGGGTTCGTCGTGTTCATGGGCGTCATGACGATCCTGTTCATGTCGCTGTTCGCGTGGGCGGACCCGGTGATCGCGCTGATCGACACCACGTTCAAATGGGGTGGCGAGCAGGTCCGCGGCCTGATCGGAGACGGCATCTTCACCGACTTCCTCGTCGACGGCGTCATCGCCGGCGTCGGCAGCGTGATGGTGTTCCTGCCGCAGATCCTGCTGCTGTTCCTGTTCCTCGGCTTCCTCGAGGACTGCGGCTACCTCGCGCGCGTCGCCTACCTCATGGATCGCATCATGCGATCGATGAACCTGCACGGCCGCGCGTTCGTGCCGATGCTGTTCGGCTTCGCGTGCGCCGTGCCCGCGATCACCGCGACGCGCACGATGGAGCGCCGCCGCGATCGCATCCTGACGATGATGGTCGTGCCGCTGATGACCTGCTCGGCGCGCCTGCCCGTCTATACCCTGCTCATCGGCGCGCTGATCCCCGCGCAGCGGACGACGCAGGCGCTGCTGATGGTCGGCATGTACCTGTTCAGCGTCTCGACGTCGCTCGCCGCGGCGTGGGTGATGAGCAAGACCGTCAAGCCGCTCAAGGCCAAGCGCCTGCCGTTCATCATCGAGCTGCCGCCGTATCGCTTCCCGCGCATGCCCGACGTCATCCGCATGATGTGGAGCAAGGCCTCGATGTTCCTGCGCGAGGCAGGCACCGTGATCCTCGCGTGCTCGATCGCGCTGTGGGCCCTGCTCTACTTCCCGCGCGAGCTGCCGAAGGGCTCGCCCGACTTCACCGCGCTCGTCGAGAAAGCCCCGGACGAGGCAACGAAGGACGTCCTCCGCCACGAGGAGGCCGCGCTCCATCTCGCCAACAGCTACGGCGGCCAGATCGGGCACTTCATCGAGCCTGCGCTCAAGCCGCTCGGCTTTGACTGGAAGATCGGCATCGGTCTCGTCGGCGCGTTCGCCGCGCGCGAGGTGTTCGTGTCGACGCTCGGCATCGTCTACGCGATCGGCGATGCCGACGAGAACTCCGAGCCGCTGCGCGAGGCGCTGCGCAACACGAAGCGATCCGACGGCTCACGCGCCTACACGCCGCTCATGGCGCTGTCGCTGATGGTGTTCTTCGCGCTCGCGATGCAGTGCATGAGCACGCTGGCCGTGGTGCGCCGCGAGAGCGGCGGCTATCGCTGGCCGGCGTTCCTGTTCGCGTACATGACGACGCTCGCCTGGATCACGTCCTTCCTGGTTTACCAGGGAGGTCGCCTACTTGGCTTCAGCTGAAAGTATTTAGCGGTCGGCTGTCGATCCGCGCGCACGCCGTTCGACCTATCGTCGAAAAGGAGAACGACGATGCAATACCTGCTGCTGATCTACGACGAGGAATCGATCTGGAAGAACATGTCCGAGGCCGAGTCCGGCAAGATGTTCGCCGAGTACATGGCGTTCACGGCGGACATCAAGAAGAGCGGCCACTTCATCGCCGGCGACGCGCTGCAAGGCGTGCGCACCGCGACGACGGTGCGCGTCCGCGACGGCAAGACGGCGATGACCGACGGCCCGTTCGCCGAGACCCGCGAGCAGCTCGGCGGCTACTACCTGATCGAGGCGAAGGACCTCGACGAGGCGAGCAAGATCGCGGCGCGAATCCCGAGCGCGCGGATCGGCTCGATCGAGATCCGGCCGATCATGACGTACGCCGGCGACTTCTCGACCGTACGGAAAGATTAGGTCTTCTTCGCCGACAGCGCGCGGGCCGTCGCGTCGAGCAGCGGCTGCGTGGTCACCGGCTTGCCGGTGGCCTGCTTCATCCACAGATCGGGAAGGATCGCGCCGAGCTTGCACACGCGCTCGAACTCCTTCGCGAACGTCGCCTTGTCCTTGCCGGCGACGTGCTCCTCGACCTGGAACGCGATCAGGTGACCGAGCACGTAGTTGAACAGGTACAGCGGCGACGTGATCGTGTGGCTGTAGATGCCGAGCAGCGTGACGTCCTTACCGCCGAGTGTCGGCGCGTAGTACTTGTTCCACGTGTCCTGCGCGATCTTGACGGTCGCCTCGCGGACCTGGGTCGCCGTCGCGTCGGGATGCTCGTAGAGCCACTTCCACACGTCGAGCTCGACGAGCGCCGAGCCCGCAATCTCGCGCGTGTTCCAGAACGAGTCGAGCACGCGCATGCGCTCCGCCTCGCCCGACGCCTTCGGCCGGCCGAGCAGCTCGAGATCGCGCGCCTGGAACAGGAACGCGAGCGCCTCGGTGAACGCGGTGTTCGGCACGCCTGCGAGCAGCGTGTAGTCGATGTCGTAGAGCGAGAACGTCTGCTCGACATTGTGGCCGAGCTCGTGGACCGCGATGTTGTAGCCCTTGTACGTCATGCCGCCCGGCTCGACGCGCGTGCGCAGGTGAGCCTTGTCG
>JABFXX010000695.1 GCA_013368795.1 Kofleriaceae bacterium | reverse complement strand
GCCGGTCAGACGCAGGTGAAGGACTTCGGCGACGCCGGCACCGCGCAGCGCGAGTACGACAAGCTCGTTCGCGAGAAGCGCAAGAAGGGCTACGTCGACTCGGGTAGCGCCGGTGCGGCGAATGCCGACGCCGACGAGATCGACGACGAGACCTACGCCGACGACGAGGACGACGACGACGCCCCGGCGATCGTGCCACGCGCTGCCGCCAAAGCCGCTGTACCCGCGCGTCCCGCCGCCGCACCTGCCGCGGCACCGCGCGCCGGCAAGCGGCTCGTCCTCGAGGCCGGCAACCGCAAGGTCGAGACGTTCGTGTCGATCGAGGGCAACAAGGTCCGGATGGACTCGACGGAGACGTACGGAAGCCCTGACGCTGCGAAGAAGGCCGAGGAGCGGCTCAGGAAGCTGCTCCTCGCCGAGGGGTATAAAGAAGGCTGATGGGGAACACGCTCGCCGACGGCGACAAGGTCCAGGTCAAGGGCTCGAGCAGCACGTACGAGCTCGCGCGAACGGGCTCGGTGTACTCGTGCACCTGCCCGGCATGGCGCAACCAGGGAGCGGCGATCGGCTTTCGCACCTGCAAGCACCTCCGCGCGTATCTCGGCGATGCGGTCGAGACGGCACGCGTCGGTGGCGCGGCACCGCAGGTGAGCCCGGCGACGAAGAAGAAGCAGGCCGCCGCGGACAGCGGAACGGCGCCGCCGATCCTGCTCGCGCACAAGTGGGAGACCGACCACGATCCGACCGGCTGGTGGATGAGCGAGAAGCTCGACGGCATTCGCGCGTACTGGGACGGCGAGGCGTTCGTCTCGCGCCTGGGCAACAAGTTCTACGCGCCCGACTGGTTCATCGCCGACCTGCCGGCCGACACGCTCGACGGCGAGCTGTGGGTCGGGCGCAAGATGTTCCAGCGCACGACGAGCATCGTCCGCTCGGGCGCGCAGAGCGACGAATGGAAGCAGGTCACGTACGTCGTGTTCGACGCGCCCAACGCGCGCGGCACGTTCGAGGATCGGCTCGCGCACGCCCAGAAGGTCCTGAAGAAGGCGGCCGCGCCGCATGCGCGCTGGCTCGATCACGTCGTGTGTCAGGGCGTCGATCATTTGCGCGAGGAGCTGTCGCGCGTCGAGGGGCTCGGCGGCGAGGGCCTGATGCTGCGCCGGCCCAGGTCGATGTACGAGGTCGGCCGGTCGACCTCGCTGCTCAAGGTGAAGACATTCCACGACGCCGAGGCGACCGTCATCGGTCACGCGCCCGGCACCGGCAAGCACAAGGGCCGGCTCGGTGCGCTGGTCGTCGAGCTCGCCGATGGCACGCGGTTCAACGTCGGCACCGGCTTCTCGGATGCAGAGCGCGAGGCGCCGCCGACCGTCGGCTCGGTGATCACGTTTCGCTACCAGGAGCTGTCGAACGACGGCGTGCCGCGCTTTCCGAGCTACGTCGGCGAGCGCGTCGACGTGAAGACGCCGGCAAAGATCAGCCAGGCGACCGCGGCGCCTCCCGCCGCGACGAAGATCGCGAAGCCCGTGACGACGACCGCCGGCGGCTTCAAGGTCAGCCTCGTCCACGAGGGCGAGAACAAGTGGTGGGAGATCGAGGTGAAGGGCACGGCGCACTACACGCGGTTCGGCAAGGTCGGCAGCGCCGGCCAGACGCGCGTCAGCGACCTCGGCAGCCCGGCGGCGGCGGAGGCAGATGCCGACAAGCGCGCACAGCAGAAGCGTCGCGAAGGCTACACGCCCGCGAAGTGACCCGCGCCGGCGCGACCGCGGGCGTATGATGGTCGCATGAGGGGACTGGTCGGTCTGCTCGGCGTCTGCGTGCTCGTCGGCTGCGGCGGCGACGATCCGGTCGATCCGATGACCAACCCGCAGGCCGGTCCAGTGGCAGGCAATCCCGACGGCCATTGCAGCGTCCCCGGCGAGGCGATGCTCGAGGACGTCTCGAGCCCTCGCACCGTGATCGGTGACGGCACGCCGGCGTCCTGTACGAGCGCCGCGGTCGTCGATGCGGTCGCCCGGGGCGGCGTCATCACGTTCGACTGCGGCCCCGACCCGGTGACGATCGAGATGGAAGCGACCGCCAAGATCGTCAACGACACCGGACCGAAGATCGTCATCGACGGCGGCAACAAGGTCACGCTGTCGGGCCGCGGCGCGCATCGCATCCTCTACATGAACACGTGCGATCAGGCGCAGAAGTGGACGACCTCGCACTGCGATAACCAGGACCACCCGCAGCTGACCGTGCAGAACCTGACGTTCGTCGACGGCAACAGCAAGGGCGAGACGACCGACGGCGGCGGTGGCGGCGCGATCTTCGTGCGCGGCGGTCGGTTCAAGCTCATTCACTCGCGCTTCTTCAACAATGTCTGCGACGACACCGGTCCCGACGTCGGCGGCGCTGCGGTCCGCGTGCTCAGCCAGTTCGAGGGCAGGGAGGCGTTCGTCGTCGACAGCACGTTCGGCGGCGCCGAGGGCTACGGCAACACGTGCAGCAACGGCGGCGGCCTGTCGAGCATCGGGGTCTCGTACACGGTCATCAACTCGCTGTTCAGCCACAACCAGGCGATCGGCAACGGCGCGAACCCGGCGAAGCCGAACACGCCCGGCGGCGGCAGCGGCGGCGCCATCTACAACGACGGCAACACGTTCACGCTCACGCTGTGCGGCGTCAACATGAACACCAACACCGCGAACGAGGGCGGCGGCGCGATCTTCTTCGTCAGCAACGATCGCTCGGGCTCTCTCGTCATCAAGGACTCGTCGCTGACCGGCAATCCGAGCGGTGGCTTCGAGACCGACGGCTATCCCGGCATCTTCGTGCTCGCGAAGGATCCGCCCACCATCGACAACTCGACGCTCACACCATGACCAAGCTCATCGAACGTTCGCTCGCCCTTGCGCTGGCCTTCGCACTGACCGGCTGCTCGCTGTTCATGACACAGAACCCGAAGCCGTTGCCGTCGGAGCCGGATTGCTCCGGTTCGCCCGCGCCGCCGATCCTCGACGGTGTCGTCGGCGTCGTCGCGCTGTTCGCGGCAGCTGGCTACGGCGTCGCCTCCGCGATCGAGGACGAGGAGGGCAGCTCGAAATCCGATCAGTACGCGACGACCGCCAAGGTGCTGCTCGTGACCGGCCTCATCGAGCTACCGGTCGCGCTCGTCGGCGGGTTCCGGGTCGGCCGCTGTAACAACGCGCACCGCGCCTACGAACGCATGCAGCAGCAGCAGTACTACCCACAGCCGTATCCGCAGCAACCGTATCCGCAACAGCCGTATCCGCAGCAGCCGTATCCGCAGCAGCCGTATCCGCAGCAGCCGTATCCGCAGCAGCCGTATCCACAGCAGCCGTATCCACAGCCACAGCCACAGCCACAGCCTCAGCCTCAGCCATCACCGCAGCCAGTTTCTCCGAGCACGCGTTAGGC
>JABFXX010000658.1 GCA_013368795.1 Kofleriaceae bacterium | reverse complement strand
GCCGAAGTCCGAGCAGTACGCGCGCGAGCAGAAGAAGACGGGCGGCTCGCTGTTCGGCGGCAAGCTCGACATCACGGCATACCTGCATCGCAAGCTCATCGGCGATCCGTACTCGTCGAGGAAGCTGAAGCTCCTCGACGACACCCGCGACGAGCGCGTCGCTCGCGGCACGAAGTTCAAAACCCAGCAGCTCGCGCGGGCGGCAGAGATCGCGATGAAGAACCTCGCCGGCATCGACTCGCTGTCGCTTGCCGAAAAGAAGGAGGCACTGTTCGAGCTGTGGGATGAATGTGAAGAGGGAGAGGGCCCGACCGGGCAAGCTGGGGAGCGCGTGCGCGCGCTCGTGCTCGGCTTCATCCGAACGCATCTGCCGGCGGGTTCAGCCAGCGCGTACACCGACTCCGAGATCGCGGCATTCGACGCACGTCGCACGTCGAGGCAAACGTTCGCGCCATACGAAGACGTGGACCTGAGCGTCCGGAAGCACGTAGATGTGGACACCGACGGCGACGGCGACGTGGACGGCGACGATCACCGTTGACCCGGGCGGGAACTGCCAAGACATCGCTGACACGGCCGGCTCGAGAGAGCCAAACCCCCGAGATGTGCTCGGAAACGGGAGCTGGACGGAGCGGCGAAGTCCTGGTAATTCCTCGGGTCCATGTCCGAACGTCTGGTCTCGATCGGTAAGCGCGGGCCCACGCCATCTGCCGCGCGGCCGGCGCCCGCCGCCGATGCACCGCGCGTGTTCGTCGAGACGTACGGCTGTCAGATGAACGTCGCCGATAGCGACCTCATCGGCAGCGTGCTCGCCGATGCCGGCTACGCGCAGGCAGCGCGCGCCGACGAAGCAGACGTGATCCTCGTGAACACGTGCGCGGTGCGCGAGAAGGCCGAGGAGCGCGTGATCGCCCGCGCGGCCGAGCTCGGCGCGCTCAAGCGCAAGAAGCCGGGCACCGTGCTCGCGATCGTCGGCTGCATGGCCGAGCACCTCAAGGAGAACCTCGCCGATCGCGCGCCGGCGGTCGACGTGATCGCCGGCCCCGACAGCTACCGCCGCATGCCCGAGCTTCTGAGCACGGCGCGCGCGCGCAATGCCGAGCCGGTCGGGCGCGCGGTCGGCGCACCGCTCGTCGACGTGAAGCTCGACAAGGCGGAGACGTACGAGGGCCTGTCAGGCGCGGTCGGCGGTGACGGCGTGTCGGGCTTTGTCACGATCCAGCGCGGCTGCGACAAGTTCTGCACGTTCTGTGTCGTGCCGTTCACGCGCGGCCGCGAGCGCGGTGCGGCGCCTCGCGAGATCCTGCGCCAGGTGCGCGAGCTCGTCGACGCGGGCTATCGCGAGGTCACGCTGCTCGGCCAGACCGTGAACTCGTACGTGTGGCCGAGCGAGGAAGGCGACGTCACGTTCGCCCAGCTGCTCCGCGCCGTCGCGCAGATCGACGGACTCGAGCGCATTCGCTTCACGTCGCCCTACCCCGTCGACTTCACCGCCGACGTGATCGCCGCGATCGCCGAGGAGTCGAAGGTCTGCAAGTACGTTCACCTGCCGCTGCAGTCGGGCTCGAACACGGTGCTCGAGCGGATGCGGCGCGGCTACACCGTCGAGGACTACAAGGCGATCGTCGCGAACCTGCGCGCGGCGATGCCGCACATCGCGCTCTCGACCGACATCCTCACCGGCTTCTCGGGCGAGACCGAGGAGGACCACCAGGCGACGCTCGCGCTCATGCGCGAGATCCGGTTCGACAGCGCGTTCATGTTCGCGTACTCGGAGCGCGACCTCACGTTCGCCGCGAAGAAGCTCGCCGACGACGTTCCGCCCGAGGTCAAGCAGCGCCGGCTCGGCGAGATCGTGGCGCTACAGGAGCGCATCTCGGCCGAGGTGTTCGCGGCCCACGTCGGCCGCGCCGAGAGGGTCCTCGTCACGGGGCCGTCCAAGCGCGACCCTCGCCAGCTCGTCGGCCGAACGGATGGCTTCAAAAGCGTCATCTTGCCCACTGGAGTCGGTCAAATCGGCGGTTTGGTCGATGTCACGATCGAACGCGCAACGATGGCGACGCTGTTCGCACGCGCGTAAAATCGCCGGGTGGGACGGGTACACCTCTCTCGCGTGCTCTGCACGCTCCTGGTGTTCGGGTTCGGGTGCGTTCATCGCGGGGCCGCTGGCGAGACCGGCGATGCCGCGTTCTCGATCGGCTACCCCGACGCGAGCACGCCCGCGAAGGTCGGCCAGCATTACAACGCGAAGCCGGAAGGCCGCTGTAACTACGAGAATGGCCGCGAGGCGCGGTGGACGACGAGCGGCGCGAAGGTGACGAGCGGCGAGCTGCCGCCGGGCCTGACGCTCGAGGACGGCGTCATCGGCGGCGTCCCTACGAAGGCCGGAACGTTCACCGCGCGCATCGAGTTCTCGGGCGTCGTGTGCGCCGGCAAGCCGCACGAGGGTCAGGCGATCGACGTCTCGATCACAGTGAAGTGAGGACGTGACGCCGCAACATCCTCTCGTCGAGCTCGCGCAGGGCGCACTCGACCGGCTTGCCGCGGTCCCGGGGTTCGGCGAGTCGGTCAAGGGACGGGCGGCCGAGGTCGAGCGCTTGTGGGTGCGCGCGCCGCTGTTGCTCGCGATCGGTGGCGGCGCCCAGGCCCGCAGCGAGCTGTTCAACTACCTCCTGAATCGCAAGGTGCTCGATCCCGAGACCCGGCCCGTCGGCAGCGCGGCGCTCAGGATCCGGCGCGGCCCGGTGACGCGGTTCGAGGCGACGCGCGACGACGGCACGACCGAATCGCACGAGCTGAGGCCGGAGCAGACCGAGAAGGACGTCCTGCGCATGCGCGAGACCGCCGCACGCGCCGAGGTCGCCGATCGCAAGCTCGCGCTCGAGCGCATCGAGAAGACGCTGCCGCGGATGGCGCGCGCGCGGCCTCGCGGCCTCATGATCTGGATGTGGCCGATCTGGTGGCTGCTCACGCGCCGCCATCGCCGCATGCTCGCCGACCGCAAGTTCACCGAGCTCGCGTACGACCAGTCGTGCGATGCGCTGAAGGTCGCCGAGACCGACGCGAGGAACATGGCCGAGCAGATCCGGATCGAGCGCGGCCGGTTCTTCGAGTCGCTGCGCGCACTCGCGTCGGCGCCGAGCCTCGGCGGCACCGTGCGCGAGGTCCTGCTCGAGCTCGGCGACGGACCGCTGCCGCCGGGCGTCGAGATGATCGAGCTGACGCGCGCGTCGCAGGCGACCGAGCAGGTCGACGCGATCTTCCTCGTCGAGAAAGACACGTTCCACGCGCCGGACGTCGCCGACGGTAACGCGCTGCCGATCGGCAAGATCAGCGACGTCGTTCCCGTGCTGCCGATGCTGCTCGGCCGCGCGCGCACGTTCGTGATCGCCAAGCGCGCTCGCGAGGAGCTCGCGCCACCGGTGACCGCGCTCGACGACGAGGTCAACGACACCGAGGATGGCTTCCGCGTCCGCATCGAGCGGCTCGAGGCGATGCAGATCCTCGTGCCCGAAGAGTTCGCACGCGCCGAGCTCTCGAAGGTGCGCCCGCAGATCGCGCAGTCGGTCCACGCGGTGATCGAGCACGCGCGCGCGCACCTCGGCGGCGAGCTCGCGAGGCTCGGCGACGAGTGGCTGTTCGCGATCACCGTGTCGAAGACAAACGACGACCTCAAGAACGCGGTGTCGCGCATCGAGAACTCCGAGCAGCTCGACGCGCGCCGCATCGCCGAGGAGGTCCGCCGGCTCGCGATGGGCGGCGCGGTCGGCAGCGTGCAGGACATCCTGCCCGAGCTACTCGCGAGCCTGAAGCCGCACGGCCTCGACGAGCCGGGCGCGCGCAGCGCTCCTCAGCTGAACCCGATCGACATGCTGCCGTCGCTGACCGCGGCGACCTCGAAGAAGGTCGCCAAGGGCTGGCTCGGCGGGTTGTTCAAGTCGTTCGAGACCAAGCGCATCGACGTCCACACCAAGGCGCAGGCGCGCATCGCCCACCTCGTCGAGGTCGCGAGCGCCGAGATCCTCGACACCGAGCCCAAGCTCGCCTCGGTGATCGAGCAGGCGCTGTACGCCGAGCTGATCGCCGCGATCGGCCGCCAGGCCGCGTGGCTCGATGCCGCGCTCGTCGCGGAGCGAGAGGCCGTCGTGCGCGAGGGCATCATCCTCGCGCCGCTGTCGCGTGCGCGCGATCGCCTGCGCGCAGATCTCAGCAAGCTCGTCGACGGCATCGCGCAGCTCGAGAAGGGCAACGCCGGGCTCTCGCAGGCCGCGTCCGCCGCGCTGTCGGCGCAGCCGGCCTCCGCCGCCACGTCGGCAGCGTGATCGCTACTTGAGCCGCCGGATGATGTCCTTCGCGACGCGCCGGCTGCCGAGCAGCGCGACGTGACCGAGGTCGTCGTAGACGATGCGCTCCGAGCGCGGGATCTCGAGCGCGAGCTGTCCCTGCGCCGGCACGAGCGCGTCGGCATGCGAGAGGATCATGAGCAGGCGCGTATCGCGCGGAGCCGGTGCGGCCGCGAGGCGTTGCACGAGGTTCGAGCCGATCAGCAGCTCGCGTCCCGGGTGACCGATGCCGAGCTCGGAGACGTCGGTGCCGAGGTGCGGCGAGCCGATCGTCACGAGGTTCGCGACGCCGCCGTCGCCGCCGAGCAGCTGCACGTAGTAGCGGCCGACGACGCCGCCCATCGAGTGACCGATGATGTCGACCTGCGGCGAGCCGGTGACCTGCTGCACGTGATCGACAAACCATGCGAGCTGGCGCGCCGCCGCTGCCGTCCTGCCGAGCGTCCAGTACTCGAACCCGACGATCGGTCCGAGCCCTGCGCGCGCGAGCCGGAACGCGAGCGGCACGAAGTTCGCCCGGTTCATCGCGTAGCCGTGGATCACGATCACCGGGCGAGGTCCCTGCTGGCGGGAGCCCGGCAACGGGAGGAACCCGGCCGGTCGGAGCCCCGAGACGGCCATCGCCATCCCCCACTCCGCGAGCGCCGTGCGAACCGTGCCGACATTCCGCCGCTGCAGCACGCGGAGTGCGTGCGGGAGGAACGGATACAGCCCGGTGAACATCAGCGCGTCCGAAACTGCTGCGACCCCTCCTCGCCAGGCGAGGTGCCGGATCGTGTGACGGCGCTGCATACTCAACTGTACCCCTGCGTACCAAGATGCGCGAATTGCGCAGAATCGCGCGCCTAGATCTCCATCCCCGGCACGTCGGCCTCGATCTCCTTCGCGATCTCGGGAGGAATCGCGAGCATCGTCTGCAGCCGATCCAGCATCTTGCGCTCGGCGCGCGCGAACACGTGATCGACGACGGCCATCCGACACGCCGCGCGATAGATGCCGCGCCGCGATTCCGGATTCAGGTTCTGCAAGTAGAGGTCGGGCAGCTCGACGCGCGCGTCGAGGAACGCCAGCGCGGCGGCCCTCTCGTCGTCGTGCAGGTCGGCGGAGCGAACCAGGCGGCGCAGACCTTCAGCCTCGGACTCGGCGAGTACGCCATCTGCCCATGCGACGGCCGCCCACACCCGGATCACGTCGAGAATCTGCGACTCCGCCATAGGCGAGAATCGTACACGACAATGCAGATTCCGAGCGGATCTACAGAGCTAGCTCGAGTCCGATGCGCTCTCGCAGGAGCTTCTGCAGCGTCGGCCGCAGCTCCTCGCCCGACTTGCCGGACCTCCAGACCCCTTCCTCGACGGGATCGAAGTGCCAGGCCGACGCGACCGCGGCCATCCAGATCTGACGCGCGGCGCGATGCGAGTTGATCACGATCCTCGTGCCATCCCTGAGATCGAGCCGAAGTACGCCATCGCTGGTCGAGACTTCGACCTCATCGGGATCGATGTCGGAGAATGCATCCTCGAGGGAGTGAAGCTCCTCCCGTGCGACCTTGTCGAACGTGACATCGTCCATGCGCACCATATAGCCCGTTTTTCGGTACCATGAAGGTGATGGCGTCCCCGTCGGATCTGGATCTCGAGGTGGGCGAGCCGGAGGAGCGGGAGGGGCGCGAGACCCTGCTGCCGTCGGTCACTCGTTCGATGCTGTCCACGAAGAGCTTCGTGGCCGAGATAGAGCCGATCACGACGACGTTTGCCGTCCCCGAGATCGACACCGACGAGTACAACCGGCTGCCCGATCCACCGATGGCGCCGGTGTCGGCCGCCGGCTCCGTCGCCCCTGCCGTCGAGGAGGCCGAGCGCATCACCCCCGCGGGCCGTGTCCGCGGCGCCAAGGCCGGCGACATGATCGGCGGTCGCTACATCGTCGAGGGCCAGCTCGGCCGCGGCGGTATGGGTCGCGTCCTCAAGGTCCGTCACTCGGCGCTCGGCAAGCCGTTCGCGCTCAAGGTCATCAAGAGCGCGATCTCGACGAGCCCGAAGATCCGCGAGCTGTTCTATCGCGAGGCGCGCCTGGCCTCGGCGCTCACGCACGACAACATCTGCTCGATCGTCGACTTCGGTCAGGACGAGCACAGCGGCCTGTTCATGGTCATGGAGCTCCTCGAGGGCCAGACCGTGCACGCCCGCCTGCGTCACAGCGGCCCGTTCGCGGCGAAGGTCGCGTGCGACGTCATGTGGCAGGTCTCCGACGCGGCGCGCTTCATCCACAGCCGCCAGATCCTCCACGGCGACATCAAGACCGAGAACATCTTCATCGTGCGCACCGCGGCCCAGCGCCGCGTGATCAAGCTGCTCGACTTCGGTCTGTCGCGCGCCGACCTCGGCCGCACCGAGGGCGTCGACGGCACGCCCGAGTACCTCGCGCCCGAGCGCATCGACGGCGCGCCCGCCTCGCAGGCGAGCGACATCTACGCGCTCGGCATCGTGTTCTGGGAGCTGCTCACCGGCAAGCTGCCGTTCGTCGGCACGACGAAGGAAGTATTCCGGCAGCACAAGACCGCGAAGATTCCGCCGCCGTCGCTGATCGTTGAAGGCGAGCCACTCGACGAGCGCGCCGACCAGATCATCGCGCGCGCGACCGCGAAGGATCCCGCCGACCGCCATCCCGACGTCGGCACGTTCATGTACGAGCTGCGCACGCTCATGCAGATGCTCGGCATGGACGGCGGCCGCCGCCGCGCGCTCGCCCCCGATGCCGCGCGCGAGCGCCGCGAGCACGACCACCGCGCGAAGGCCGCGGCCGAGGTCTTCAACTCGGTCTCGCTCCCGATGGCGTCGAGCGATCGCACCGGCAAGGTCCGCGTCGCCAACCACGCGATGCTCGAGTTCCTCGGCGTCGCCGGCAATGCGGGCGGCCTGCAGCTACGCGACTCGGCGTTGCCCGAGGTCTATCCGACGCTGTTCGAGGATCTCGAGGAGGTCGCGACGACGCGGCGTCCGATCAAGCGCGTCGTCTACCTCAACGAGGGCGGCGATCGCGTGATCGAGGCGGCGATCGTTTTGACCCCCGCGCCGCAGAAGGCGGAAGTGACCGCGGGCGAGGTATTCATCGTCCTCCACCCTCTGCGCTCGCTGCTGAGCTGATCACGTAGGCGTAGGCGTAAGCGTAGGCGAGCAAGCGTCCTCCCCGTGCGAGCCCCGAGGGCGCGGGGCATGCCGACGAGCAAGCGGCGGCGATCAGCGACACGGTCAGGGCCGAGCCGGTCACCGACGAGCAGCTGCCTGCGGACATGCCGACGAGCAAGCGGCCGCGAGCAGCGACGCGGCCGCGCGTCCTCCCCGTGCAACGGCGCGGGGCATGCCGACGAGCAAGCGGCGGCAATCAGCGACACCGTCAGGGCCGAGCCGGTCACCGACGAGCAGCTGCCTGTGGACATGCCGACGAGCAAGCGGCCGCGAGCAGCGACGCGGCCTCGGCCCCAGATCCGCCTACGCCTACGCCTACGCCTACGCTTAGGTTTCTACAGACCGAGCTGGAAGCCGATCGAGAGATCGGCGCCGATGCCGTTGTTGAGCTTCGGCGCGGCGCCCATCGAGTCGACGACCGCGATGCCTGCGAGCGCCGAGAGGTCGGCGAAGAACGACACCTTGCCGCCGAGGCGCTTCGAGAAACCGACGCCACCGCCGAGGAGCAGAGGGCCCTGCGCGACGATGTCGGTGTCACCACCGCCCATCGGGTTGTCGAGCTTGATCGTGTTGCGCAGGATGCCGGCGCCGGCCTGGCCCATCACGCGAAGTCCCTCGCCGCTCGGCGAGAGGCTGTAGCGAACGCGGAGCAGGCCGCCGGGAGCGGCGGTCGCGTGACCCTCGACGTTGGCGCCGATCGGCAGGCCGATGCGGAAGGCGGCGCTGATCGACAGCTGGGGGCTGACGAAGAAACCGAGCTCCGGCTGGACGACGACGAGGCTCGAACCGAGGCAGCAGTTCTTGACCGTATTCATGCCCTCGGTCTCGCCGGTGACGTAGCCAAAGCCCGTGCCGCCGGAGATCGCGATGAGGACCTTCGCCTTCTTGGGACCGTCGACGGTGACGCCCGACGACACGCCGCCGCCGCTGGACACGCCGCCACCGCCACCGCCACCGCCGCCGTTGATCGGATCCTCGTTGTCGTTGCCGCCGCCGCCGGCGACGGCCGCGGTGATCTCGATGATGTTCGGCGAGCCCGACGAGCCCTTCGACGCGCTCACCTTGCCCGCGTCGTTGTACGCGGCGACGTAGTAGTGCATCAGCGAGCCCTTGAGCGCGTTCGACGGGATCGCGCCGGTGTACTTGCAGTCGCCTTCCTTCTTGAGCTTCACCTCGGTGAACTCGGTGGCGCCCTCGGGGCGGTACATGACGGAGACCTTCGCCGCCGCGATATCCGGCGCGACGAGCGCCTCGATCGCCACGGGCGCACCGCCCGGCGCGGTGTCGACGATCGTGTGCTGCATGCCCGAGACCGTCGCGCAGTCGACGCCCGACGCGACCGGGCCCGGATCGGGCTCGGTGGAGCCGCCGCCGGTGGCCTCGGAGCGCGTCTGCTCGAGGAGCTTCGACATCTCGGCGGACTTGTAGGCGGCGTCGATCTGGATCTTCGGATCGATCTGGATCGCGGAGATGAACGACAGCTTCGCGGCGTCCGGATCCGAGTTCGCGAACTGCACGATGCCGAGCGAGAGGTACGCCTTGGCCGTCGCTGGATCCTTGTCGAGCTTGGCCTTCTTCGCGATCGCGAGCGCCTGATTGAGGAGCTTACGAGCCGCGTCGTAGTCCATCAGGTCGTAGTTCTCCATCGCGTCCTTGATCTTGGCCTGGACGTCCGCCTTGGGATTCGCGTGCGCGACGCGAATGCCCCCGAATCCCAAGCCGACCAAGATCGCGACAAGCGCGAACAGACTGCGTACCCTCATGTAGGAGGTAATAACAAAGAATCGCCAAGGGTAGCGGTTCTTTTCGTCGGCGAACCTAACCCCGGGCCGCGACCGACGAAATCCTGCTGGGGTCGGGAGGCCCGGCCGTCGTCGTCGGTAGAAACCGCTAGCGCTCGGTGATGACGAACTCGACTCGACGGTTCTGAGACCTGCCGTCCGCAGTCCTGTTATCGGCGATCGGTACGTTCTCGCCGTACCCCTTCGGGTCCATGCGGCCGGCGTCGATGCCGCGCTTGGCGAGATAGGCCTTCACGGACTCGGCGCGCTTCTGGCTGAGCTTGAGGTTGAACTTGTCGTTGCCGACCGAGTCGGTGTGGCCCTGGATCTCGACCTTGATCGTCGGGTTGTCGGCGAGCGCCTGTGCGACCTCGTTGAGGAGCGAGAACGACACGCTCTTGATCGTCGCCTTGTTGAACTCGAAGAAGATCGTCTGCTTGATCTCGATCTTCGTCTTCGTCACGACGACGTTGACGTACTTCTTCGGGCAGCCGTCGGGCGCGACGCCGAACTCGAGCGGACACTTGTCGTCGTTGTCGAGGAACGTGTCGTTGTCGTTGTCCGGATCGGGGCAGCCGTCGTCGTCCTCGAAGCCGTCCTTGTCTTCGGCCTCGTTCGGGCACTGGTCGACCGTGTCGGCCAGGCCGTCCTGGTCGTTATCGAGCTCGGGGCAGCCGTCGGTGTCCTCGAACTTGTCGATGTCCTCGGGGTTGTCGGGACACTTGTCGTCCTTGTCGCGGATGCCGTCGGCGTCGTTGTCGAGATCGGGGCAGCCGTCGTCGTCCTGGAACTTGTCGAAGTCCTCGGGATCGTCGGGGCACTTGTCGTCGGGATCGAGCAGGCCGTCGCCGTCGCGGTCCTGCGGCTTGGGCGGCAGCTTCGGCTGATCCGTGCACTTGTCCTTCGGCGACTTCTCGATCGCGAGCTTGGCGTTGGTCTCGGCGACCTCGGCCGTGCGCTTGGCATCGTAGAAGTTGCCCTCGTCGAGCGCGTGCTGGGCGAAGTCGTTGTTCGACTCGGCCATCGCGAGCTCGACGGGCGCGCAGCGCTGGGCGCCGTTCTCGCGCGCCGTGATGATGAGGCCGTCGGTGGCCGCGGTCTGCGTCCGCACGGCCTGGCCGGCGCATGCGGTGCACGCGATCGCGAGGTAGAGCAGCAGGGAGCGGGTCATTCGTCCTTCGCCGGCGCGATCGAATCGCCCTTCGCAGGCGCCACACCGTCGGGCGCCATCGGATTGACGGGCCGCTTCGCCGGATCCTTCGCGCCGAGCTCGGCCTCCTCGGCCGCCTTCTCCGCGGCCTCCGAGGCGAGGCGACCGAAGTGGTTCGCGCCCTGGAAGTCGGCATGCGCGGCGACCTCCCGCGACATCCGCAGGTACTGCGTCGCGCGCGTCCACCAGTACGGGCTGTACTTGTCGGCGCCGAGCGAGCGCGCGCGGTCGACCTTCGTCGACGCATCGCGTGTGACCTGGTTGATGTACGCGATCGGCCCGCAGCCACAAGCCATCACGGCCAGCGCGAGCACCCAGCTACGCATCGGTCGAATCATATCCTGAACGCACCTGTCACCGCGACCGCACGCGGCGTCCGTCGCGCCCGAGCTCGATCGCCACGTAGACCGCGGAGCCGAACAGCGCGAGCAGCGAGATCACGAACGCCCACCCGAGCCGGACCTTGAGCAGCGACACGCCCTTGTGGGCGGCGTAGCCGGGGTAGTCGGCCGCGGTGGTCAGCCGGCCGATCCCGACGGCGATGAGGATGAGGAGGAACAGCGCGATCGCGCCGGCGACGTAGAGCAGCGCGCCCTGGAGGCCCTTGCGGATGAGCAGCGCCGACGCATACCAGCCGCCGATGACGAGCGCCGCGTGACCGACCATCAGCGGCAGCACGAACACCCCGGCCAGCTTGGCGGGATCGACCCAGTACATCCAGGCCCAGGCCGGGTGGACCGCATAGAAGTAGAGCGCGAGCGGGGCGACGACCGCCGCCGCGTGAAGGGCCACGAGGTGGAACGCAGGTGACGCGAACGGCCCGTCGGCTTTGAGTCGATCGCGCGCGACCAGCGCGAAGCCGATCCCGAACAGCAAGTTGACCAAGGCAATTACGGGAATGCGCCAAAGGCTACTACGACGCGAGCGCCGGTGTCGCCCTGCTAGGTCGATCGGCGTTCGAGCGGCGGCGTGCGGCTGCCCGTATCGGGATCGGACGGCTCCGGCGCGTTGCCGAGCAGGCGGCTCGCCGCGGTGAATTCCACTGGCTGCGCCTTCTCGGGCGCAGGCGTAGGCACGTCGATCTCGCCCGCGACGAACGCGTTTTCCGACGAGATCGAGACCGAGCCGGTCGGCGCCGCGGTGCCCTCGACCGGGGTGCCATCGTCGATCGCGATCTCGACCGACGCATCTTCTTCGAGGGAGCGCACGGCTTGCGCGACGTTCGTCACGACCCAGTCGTCGGCGCCGGTGCCCGGCGGGGCGGCCAGCTCCGAGCGGGTCCACGCCTCGTCGTGCACCTGAGGGAACGGGGGCAGCGACAGCTCGGTCTTGCGAGGGGTCGTGGTCGTCCGGGTCTCCGACTCCGAGCCCATCCGGGTCTGCGGCTTGAGCGTCGGCGGCTTCACGCGCGGCGGGATCGGCGGCAGGACCGGCAGCGGCGGCGGCGCGACCGGAACGCGCTCCATCGTCTCGTCGGCGGGCGGCGGCGGTGCGACGACCGAATTGGAGCTCGTGTTGTCCTTCGATGCCGCCTCGAGCTCGATCTCGTTGAGCGCGGTGTCGACGTGCGGGACGACCGGCGCCTCCTCGAACACGGTCGCCTCGAAGTCGTCGTCGGCGAGCATCTCGATCTTCGGCGAGTCGTCGTCCTCCACATCGGAGAACTGATCCGCGAACCGCTCGGCGATCACCGTGTACGCCTTGCGCAGCGCGCGCCGGGCGGCGCTCGCCGTGAAGTCGCGGCGCACGCGATCGTAGGCGGCAGCGGCGAGGCGATCGCGCAGCAGCGGCTCGCCGATCAGGCGCAGCACCTTGCGGGCGAGATCGATCGGATCGCCGGGCTCGAACAGCAGCGCCTCGCGCGCGTTCTCGACGACCATCTGCACGGTCTCGCGTTTCGGCGCCACGATCGCGCGCCGGCACGCCATGTACTCGAGCAGCTTCGTCGGGTAGACGACCGCAGGATTCGGCGTCAGGTCGCTCGCCGCGGGCACGACACACACCGTCGCGGTCGCGATCAGCGCGGGCAATTGATCGTGATCGACCGCGCCGAGGATCTCGACCTTGTCGGAGAGCCCGAGCTCGCGGATACCGTCGCGCAACGCCGCATCGAACTTCGGCGTCACGACCGGGCCGGCGAGCACGAGGCGCGCATCGACCTCGCGCACGATCGCGGCCATCGCCCGGATCAGCACGCGCACGCCGCGGCCCGGATCGATCGAGCCGGTATAGAGGATTCGCGGCGGGCCGTTCTTCGTCGCCTCGTCCCAGTCGAAGCGATCGACGTCGACGCCGGGCGGCGACAGCATCACGCGCTCGGGCTTGCCGCGGCCCTGCAGTGCCTTCACCGCGGTCTGCGTCGGCGCGAGCACGAGATCGGCGGCGAGGATGCACGCCTCTTCATCGCGGCCGTACTGCGCCTCGAGATCGGGATCGAGCGCGGTCTCGCCCAGCGGCGAGCGCGTCAGGTCGTAGACGACCGCGTACCCGAGCCGGCTTCGCGCCTCGAGTACCGGCAGACAGCTCCAGCTGTCGCGACAATGAACCACATCGTAATCCGCGCCATCGAGCTGGCGCTTCAGCGCGCGCTGGAACGATTGGATCTGCGCCTTCAGATCCGCCTCGTGCGTTGGCACGCGCAGCACGCGGACAGATCCTTGGCGTTCAACGTATCCCTGCTCGCCCTCACGCACGACCAGGAGATCGACCGTGTGAAACGGCGTAAGCGAGCGAATCACGTGCCTCAGCTGAACGCCTGCGCGCCGCGGCCCCGGCACCGCACAAAATCCCGTAAGCAGCACGCGGGGCATCGCGAGACCATCGTCGGGCACTTCGTCGAGCCGTGCAAGACGATCCAACGCGCCTTGCGTTGATCCCAACGCCTCGGTGCGTTATCTCGACAAGCGTGAATCGCCTGATCGAGTACCTCCGACAAAACTTGATGATCGACTTCCAGGGTGATCTGTCGGTGGCGAAGGTGAGGGAACTCCTGGCCGGCGACGAGAGCCGCGATGCGAAGGCCCTGCTCTCCAAGCTGGTCGCAGATCGCAAGGTCGAGGACATGATGCTCGTTCTCGCGGACTGCCTGCTCGAGCCCGTCCAGAAGTCGCTCTCCGACGACGTCATGCGCGAGCAGCTCCGCATGTACTCGGAAAGCTGAGCACTCCTCCGCACACGGTGCTACGTTCGTCGGCATGGGGAACCCCGTGCCTGACTCCAAGACACCTGCGCTTGCCGCGTTCGGGATGGTCGTGCTCGGCCTTGTCATCGCGGCGATCCAGGGTTTCGGCCATGGCTCGATCGCGGGCGGCGTGATCGCGGCGCTCGGTGCCGTGCCCGCGTGCTTCGGCATGTGGAAGGGGATCCAGCAGGAGACCCAAGGCACGCTCGCGATCTCGGTGGGTGCGGTGATCCTCTCGCTCGCAGTCGGCGGTCTGCTGATCGTCCTGCGCGTGATTCATTGGATCTCATAGCAATGTCGCGCGCCGTACTCGCAGCCGCCCTGCTCTGCGCGATGGCCGTCACGGCCGTCGCGGCTCCCGCCAAGCTGTCCTACAGCGGCAAGGCGATGGGCACCTACGTCACCGTCTGGTTCTGGACGGACAAGGAAGCCGAAGCCGCGAAGGCCGCCGAGTCGGTGTTCGCCGAGATGAAGCGGCTCGATCAGGAGATGACGACCTGGACCGAGACCTCCGAGGTCTCGAAGGTCAACGCCGCCGCCGGCAAGTCGCCGGTCGCCGTCTCCGACGAGACGTTCGCCGTGATCGCGCGCGCGCAGGACATCGCGAAGAAGTCGAACGGCGTGTTCGACATCTCGGTCGGCGCGTTCAAGGGGCTGTGGAAGTTCGACGAGGACATGGACGGCACGCTGCCCGAGCCGGCCGAGGTCAAGAAGCGCCTGAAGCTGATCGGCTACAAGGAC
>JABFXX010000005.1 GCA_013368795.1 Kofleriaceae bacterium | reverse complement strand
GATCGGTTCTCTCGCTCGCCGACCCTCCGCGAGGTGCTCGCCGCGATCACGTTCGAGCTCGCGATCAGTCCGAGCGACTACGTGTCGGGCTTCGACGGCAAGCTCGCCGACGACCTCGCTGTCGCGACGTGATCAGGCGTTCTCGTCGGGCAGCGGCACCTTGTGGCTCGCGAGCGTCTTGCGCACGATGCCCCAGACCGCGCCGGCGTCGGTCGTGATGTCGTCCCACCGGCCGGGGAAGCGAGCGCAGAACGAGCTCTTCATGATCTCGGGCAGCGCGCGCTTGCCGTCGTCGGCGAACAGCGGGTGCTTGAGATAGACGCACGCCTCGTCGGTCGCGCGGACGGACAGGCTGCCCGGTAGATCGGGCGCGTTGCGGATCGCGTCGGCCACCGCGACGATCACCTCGAGGCTCGCCGCCGAGACCTCGGGATGGCGGCGCGCGAGGATCTCGACCTCGGCCTTCGGCGGCGGATAGTCCATCTGCAGCGGCGCGAATCGATCGAGCTGCGCGGCGTCGATGCCGAACGTGCCGGAGAACTCGCGGCCGCGGTTGACCGCCGCGATGAACTGCACGTTCTCCGGAATCTGGATGAACGTGTTCTCGATCGGGTGGAACACGCGGCGCGTCGAGTCGAGCGCGGGCATGAGCGCGTTGCGTGCGCTCTCCTGGCAGCGGTTGAGCTCGTCGAGGAACACGAGGTAACGGCGGTCGGGATGCTCGGCTGCCTCCTCGAGTGCGACGAGGACGTCGGTCTTGACGAAGTCAGTGACCGGCGCGCCCGAGTCAGACGCACGCACCTGGATCGACACGAAGAAGTCGCTCGCCTCGACGACTGCGCCGCAGTTGAAGAACACGAACACCATGCCGAGCGTGTCGGCGATCGCGCGCGCGAGCACGGTCTTGCCGCAGCCCTGCGGGCCGTCGAGCAGGATGTTGACGCCACTCTGGAGCAGGACCTGGAGCTTCTTCGACACGATCGGATCGAGGTACATGCCCTCGATCCGGAACGGCGCGCGCGACACGAACTCGACCTCGATGCGACCGCGGTCGTCGCGCTCGGGCTTGTGAACCGCGAGCACGCGGACAAGGCACGGCACGCCCGCGACGATGCGGTCGTCGTTCGACAGCACGACCTTGGGCGCACGGCGGCCATCGAGGTGGGTCGCGCGCAGCTTGAACTGCGAGCCAAGGGCGGGGTTCGGCCAGAAGATCGCCTCGACGGTGCGGCCGGGCGTCAGCTCTTCAACGTTCCACTTGGTCATGACGGCTCCTCCTACGATGCCAGCGATCGGCGAGCGAGGTCGGCGATCATCCGGCCAAACTTGGCGACGGCGAGGTCGAGCTCCTGGTCGTCGAGCACGACGTAGTTCGGGAAGCAGACCTCGTCGAGCTTGCGCACGGCGACCTGCGCGCACACGATGTTGCGGCGTCGCGTGAGCTGGGTGACGAGCTCCTTGACCGCGACCGTCGAGCACTCGGTCGGCAGGCCGTCGCTGATCATGACGAGCACGCGCGCGCGCTTCGCCGACGCCATCGCGACGTTTGCTGCGTGGTAGAGCGCGGCAGCGTCGTTGTTGCCGCCGTCGGCCTTCAGCGAGACGACGCCGCAGTCCGCCGCATTGCCGGCGTCGTAGATCACGCTGTCGGTGAAGCCGAAGAACCGCGCCTCGACGCCGGGCAGGGCGCGCACGGCCTCGGCTACGAGGATCGCGAACCGCCGCGCGCGCTCGATGTTCTGGCCGGCCTGCATCGAGCCCGAGCAGTCGATCAGCGTGCCGAGGAACAGGTCGGTGCGACGGACCGGATTGCGCGCGACGAGGATGCGCGGATCGTTGCGGGTGACGAGCGCGCGCAGCCGCGTCCTGTCGAGCGCGCGGCCCTGCGTGCGAGCGCGCATCGGCTCCCAGCGCAGGCCGAGGTCGTCGAGGTAGGCGCGAAGACGCGTCGAGTGGCGCTGCACCGCGCTGGCAAGCGGGCGATGTAGCTCGGGGTCGCCGTTGACTCGAACGATGCGCTTGATCTCGTCGAACGACGCGTCCGGGCTGACGTTGATCTGCAGGCGGTTCAGCGGGCCTGTCGCCGGGGCGCGCTTGCTGCGCCGCGGATCGAGGATACGCTCGACCTCGCGCTGGAGGACCGCGTCGTCGACGTCGCCGTAGACATCGTCGTCGCGCTCGCCGAACTCGAGGCCCTCGGGGCCGCCGAACACCTGCGCGATGCTGATCGTGCCGCCGAACAGCGACACGAGCCGTTTCGTCAGGTCGTAGAGGCCCTGCATGTCGAGCGCGCGCAGCTCCTTGCCGCACATCGCGAGTGCGGCCGCGTTGAGCGGATCGCCGGAGCGATTGCCGAGGCCCATGCGCAGCGAGCGCGCGAACCGCGCGACCGGGTGACCGGCGCGGTCGAGCTCCGAGAGGACCGCGCCGCGACGGAGGCGCACCGAGGCCTCGTCGTACGCGACCTCGAGGTCGGCGGCGATCAACGCGGTCGCGGTGGCGGCGCGCAGCGAGCCGGTCAGCGTCGCGAGCTTGATCTCCTGCGGTGCGTGGTGGAACGCGTAAGCGCCGAGCCGCTTCAGGCGGTCGCCGTACGCCGGATCGTGCGCGCGCAGGTTGCGCTCGAGGTGCTCGTCGGCGACGAGGTTCAGGAAGTGGCCGATGCCTTCGGCGTGCGCCTGCTTCCAGATTTCCTGGGCGCGCTCGCTGCGGTGATAGACGTGGTGGCCGAGCTCGTGGAGGACGAGGCCCTCGACGATGTCGCGGCCGTGCGGCTCGCCGCGCAGCATCGGTAGCGCCGACACGAAGATCTTCGTGCCGTCGACCTTGGTGTGGCCGAATTCGCGCTCCTTCGAGGTCAGGTGGAACGAGAACAGCCGGCCCGCGAGCTCGACGCCGCGGCGCACGCCCCACGCGAACACCTCGGCGACGCGGCCGACCCGCGCGTGGGTCTCGTCGAGCGCGGTGACGTACTTCGCGGCCGAGCGCCGGATCGTGTTCGTCGAGGCGTTCTCGAGGATGCGCAGGTCGAGGTCGGCAAGGTCCGTCACGTGCGCGCTCGACCGCATGCGCTGGATCACCTGCCAGAGCCGCTTCTCGCTGCATGCGGCCGAGCCGCCGACGAGCGCGGCGCCGGCGATCGCGCGCGCGACCGCGGGCATCGAAGCGCGCGGCACGGTCTCGAGCGTGTACATCCAGTCGTCGGCGCGCTCGTCGCACATGTACTCGACGAGCAGCGGAATACCGAGCGGATCGCTCCAGTGCTGGCCGAGGAAGCGCGCGGCCGACACGCGCAGGTGGAGCGGACGCTCGCTGTGAGCGAGCAGGAACCGGCGCATCGCGTCGCGAACCTCCTCGGTCGGGCGCGTCAGCGAGAGCAGCGTGTCAAGCGCGCGCTGATACGCGTGGTGGTGCGGCGAGTCGACGAGCGCGAGCGAGCAGGTGACGACATCGGTGACCTTGACGAGCGCGTCCCAGTCGTCGCGGCGGAAGTACCAGCGATCCGGCTCGGCGCGCACGGCTTCGATCGCCGCCGCAAGTGAGTCCTTCTCGCCACGCGCGAGCAGGTTCAGGTGGATGTGAAACCTCGACGCCGGCGGCAGACCCTCGCGGGCCGCGAGCACGCGCACGGCGGCGAGCGCCGGCTCGTGATCCCACAGCTGGATCGACTCGAGCAGCGGGATCGACGCCGGCAGGTCCTCGACGTGCTGGAGCACCTCGGCGAGGCGTTCCTGGCCCGGTGCGCCGAGCACGACGAGCGCGAGCGCGGCCTCCTGGACGATCGCCGGGCGCGGATCGGCGCACCACAGCGCGAGCTCGTCGAGATCGGTGCAGGTCCGGATCTGCTCGACGAGGCCCGTCGACGGCGCGAACACGGGCCGCGGCGCCTCGGGCACGCCGACGAGGCGGACGAGCCGAGAGATGTATTCGCGCGCCGAGGCATCGGCATCGGCGACGCGATCGAGCACGAGGCCTCGCACGGCCTCGATCGGCACGGCGCCGCTCTCGACGAGCGCGACGACGATCCGCGCGGCATGGCGGCCGATGTCGCGATCGACGTTGACGGCGCAGTAGTGGCCGAGCTCGAGCGTCGCGAGCCGGGCGAACCGCGGGACGTCGCGATAGCGCAGGAGCATCAGCGCCTCGGACGTGCCCTTCCACATCGTGTCGCGCACGACGCGGCCCCGTAGCGACTCGATGTGGACGAGCCACGCGAGCAGGCCACCGGGCGCGGTCTCGATCTGATCGATCAGATCGAACGAGTGCTTCTCCCACCGCCAGAGGCGCGCGTTCACGAGCGGGCCCGCGTCGGGATAGCGCAGCCACGCGCACGCTGCATTGTCGAGCGCGGCATCGAACGCGGGCGTCGGCTCGCTGAATCGATCGAGCTGCGCCGCGACGAGCTCGATCGGATCGGCGCAGCCGAGCAGCGCGACGCACGCGGCGAGGTTGGGCGCCGGCGAGCGTGCGGCGAGCGCATCGCACAGGCCGGTGACGATCCGGTTCCTCGTCGGCGCGAGCGCTCCACCGAGGTCGACGTCGCTGCACTTCCTGATGCGCTCGATCTCTGGACCGGTCAGCGCGCGGCGTGTGGTCGATGGCGCGACCGTCACGGCCGTCGGGACGACCTGGACGATCTCGACGAGCTTGCGCCACGCTGCGATCGCCGGATCGGCGCGATGGGTGAATGCCGCGAGGATCGCGAGCTCGTGCTCGCGCGGCGGTGCGTCCTTCGTCATCAGCTCGCACAGGTGCGCGGCATCCGCGTCGCTGAGCTCGCCGAGGCCATTCTCGAGCATCTTCGCCGGCACCGCGCGGACGAGCGCGAGCGCGAGTCGGTCCGCGCCCGCCGTGAGTTGCGCACGGAGCAATGCGAGCAGCGTCGTCCGGTCGATGCGCGCGGCGATCGCCTTGCACACCGACGCGAGGCTGTGGTCGCCCGCGGTCGCGTGACGCTCGAGTGCCGCGGCGAATACGCCCGGGCGATGGCGCCGCGGCAGCTGGTCGACAAACTCCTCGAGCCGCTTGCCGGTGAACGCGCCGAACGCCTGGCCGGCGAGCGTGATGTAGCGCTTGTAGTCGATGGCACCGACGCGGGCGAGCCAGCGCAGCTCGAGCGCGCCATGCTCGGCGGGCAGACGGCAGATCTGCTCCCAGCCGTGATCGTCCTGGCTCAGACGCTCGACGATCCAATCTTCGCCGAGGATCTCGGCGAGCGTCGCGAGGCGCCTGCTGTGTAAGAGCCCCGCGACTGCTGCGGCGAGCGCGAGATCGGCGCGCACGACCGGCAGCGCGAGCAGCTTTTCGACGCGAGCTGCGACAGGTTTGATCGGCCATTGATAGCGGACCAGGCCGCGTACAGCCGCCGGCGCGAGTGCCGCGGTGAACGTCGGGTGGCTCACCATGCGCGGCTCGAGCGCGACGCACGCGGCGACGAGGCCCGATGCCGACGCCGGGTCGCGGCCGGCGAGGTGTGCGAGGAGCGAGACGGCGGCGCGCCGCGCGAGCGCATGGGCGTCCTTCGGCTCGCGCTGGATCGTGTCGACGAGCTGCTCGAGTGCGCGCTCGTTGCCGCTCTCGCCGAGCGCCGCGACCAGACGGTCGAGCACGTCGTGGCCGGTCGCCGGTCCCGCGCCGTGCAGCGCCGCGTGATCGAGATATGCGTCGACGACCTCGGGCGGTCGCCGGAGCTCGAGCAACAGCAGCTCGCGCAGCTCCGCCCACGGTGTGCGAAGCAGGTGCTCGGCAATCTCGGCCGCGCCGACGTGGCCCTGCGCGTACAGCTCGAGCGCGACACCGAGCGTCTTCTCCGGCCAGCGCAGCGTTCGCACGAGATCGGCGACCTCGCGGTCGGCGCGCAGATAGATCGCGAGCTTGCCGCTATTCATCGGCAGCTCGCCGGTCAGCGCGGCGCGCCGGACGTCGACGCGGCCGTGGAACAGCGCATGCGCGTAGCGCTCCGGCGCGTCCTTCGCGACCTCGCGCAGAGACGCGAGTGCGGCGGCGCGAACATCGGCGTCGTCGTCTCCGAGCCCGCCGACGATCGCGCGCACGCCTTCGTGGCCGCGCGCACCGGCGAGCGCCGAGAGTGCCGCCGCGCGCATGGCCACATCGCCATGGCTCGCGTACGGCGCCACGCGATCGAGATACGGCGCGCGCCGCGCGAGCGGCCAGCCTGCGACGACGCGCAGATCCTCGACCGTCGCCGAGTCGGCGACGAGCCGCTCGTGAAGGTCGAGGTCTCGCATGGTCTTGTCCGTTGTAATTCAAACATGGGCATCGCGGCGGCCGCTGCACGGCCGTCCTCGCGGGGGCACGCGAAGTGCCGTCCCGCGCAATGAGCCGCGCGATCAGGCGAACGTGCCGTCGGCGATCGCGGAGAATGCACCCGACGCGAAGTCGGAGCATGCCGGCGGAGCAGCTCGCCCGAGCCGGTGTTACCCGCCCCGGGTCAGCTGCGCCGAGCGACGAGAAGCTCCGATGTCGATGGCGCGAGGAGGTGACAACCCGAAGGCACCACTTGCGGTGGAGCGCAGTGCCGGGTACGCGTCCAGCTGCTCCCGCCAGAGGAGCCGTCGCGGCAGACGCGTGTCAGTTCATCGTGCTTCGAATCGGGTGCGGCCTCGCCGCGACGCCCTTCGAAGATATGTCGCTCGCTTCTGACGGCAAGAACACCTCCGAGGCCGCACATACTGCGGAAGCACCCCTCATCGTGCAAGCACGATTTCATTAGAGCGCGTGGCGATTGAGAAAATCGTCGATCGCAGCGTGCACTTCGCGTGGCTTCTCGACCTGCACGAGGTGCGAGTGGCCGGGGAACACCACCAGCTCGCTCGTCGCGATCTCGTCGTGCATCCGCTCGGCGACGCTCACCGGCGTCAGCTGATCGCGATCGCCCGCGATGATCAGGGTCGGCACCGTGATCGTCTCGAGCACGTCGTGCGCATCGTGCTCGAGGTAGCCCGCGGTCACCGCACCGACAACGCGCGGATCGAGCGAGCCGACGTGCTTGAACAGGCCCTGCAGCATCTGCGGTGGGCACGCATCGCGCCGCGCACCGCCGGTCAGATACGCGACCTCGCGCGCGAGCCGCACGCCGACGCGCGTACGCAGAAGACCCATCACCGGATACGAGACCAGGCGCTGGCCCGCCACCGCGCGCACCGCCTTCGCGACGCTGCGCCGCACGGCAGGGGAGCGCGACACGCGATCGAGCGGATGACCCGCGGTGCCGCAGATCAGCACGAGTGCCTTCACCGACTCGGGATGGCGGCGCCACACCTCGAGCGCGACCTGGACGCCGAACGACAGCCCGACGACGACGACCGGTCCGACGTCGGCCGCGCGCCACACCGCGTGCGCATCGTCGGCAAACTGCTCGACGCCGATCGACGTGGTGACGCGTGGTGCGGGCTGCCCGCCGTGGCCGCGATACTCCCACGACACCACCTGGCGACTTGCCGCGTAGTACGGGTTGAAGTCGAGCCAGTGGTGCACCGACGACACGAGGCCGTGCACCGTCATCAGCGGCGTTGCGCCGGCGTGCCCCCACACCCGGTAGGAGAGGGACTCGCCATCGACGGTTTGTGCGACTGCCACGCGGGCAGTCTACCGGGGACGGTCTTAAGTTGCTTAAGTTGTGCGCTGCAACCCTATGAGTTCGCTGCGTCGTGTACCAGGAAGATTAAGTTGCGCCGTTGGGACACGACTCGTCCCGGCGATGCCGCTGTGAACGAGTGATCGAGCTGGGGGCGATCCGCGATCGCGTCACAACTTAATCTTGCCGGTACGCACTCGAAAGAAACCGAGCGCTTGGCGATCGTAAGTTAAGCAACTTAAGACCGTCCCCGTTACTTGACGACGAAGCTCGTCGACGTCGAACCGACGTTACCGGCGGCATCCGCAACCCGCACCGCGAGCGTATGCGTACCGCGCGCGAGGCCGGTCGGCAGATCGATCCGCAGGTCCTCGTTCAGATCGTCGAACAGGCCATCCGTCGTCGTACCGAGCTGCCACGGACCGTCGTCGACGGAGAACGCCATCTCGGCGATCGTCGAGAGCGAGTCACCAGCGCGCGCGCTCGCCTTCGGATAGTTGATCGTCACGCCGTCGATCGACGGACGCGTGTTGTCGATCGCGAACATCGTCGACGTGTGACTCGACGTCAGCGCGCGATCGGGCGAGTTCGCCGCCGCATCCGACGCGGTGACGCGCAGCTTGTACCAGCCATCCGGATACGTCTCGGTGTTCCACTCCCACGACGTCGCGGTGAGCGGCGTCTTGCCCGTCGAGAGCGGGCGCCAGTTGGCCTCGCCATCGCGGCGCGCCTCGAGCGTGTAGACGGTGTCGTCGCTGTCGGGGTTCTCGACCTTCCACTTGAGCTTCAGCACCGGCGAGCGGGCCTTGGCGGCGAGGTCCTTCAGCGTCGGCAGGCTCTCCTTCGTCGCCGGCTCGATCGTCACTTCCTGGACCTCGGTGGCGGTGTTCTGCGGGACGTAGTAGCTCATCACGCGGCGGACGCGCGCGTCGTCGTTCTCGAGCGCGACGCGGAACTGGAGGTAGCGGCCGGGCGGCGAGACGATCTTGCCGCCGTCGACGCCACCGCCGAGCTTGCCGATCTGCTGTGGCGCGGACCAGTCGCTCCAGCCGACGCCGGGCTTGGCCGTGTTGCCGCTGCGAGTCTCGATCTTCGTCTTGCCCTGCGCGACCCACGTGAGCTTGCCGAAGCGCGCGACGGCCTTCGCGTCGAGCACGTCGCTCGTGTACTTGGCCTTCGAGGCGCGGCCGACGGAGCGATAGGCGGCAGCGGCATCGTCGGTCGCGAAGCCGACGAGGTTCTTGTCGAGCCACAGCTGGCTGACGGCACGCTCGTCGACGTCGAATGCGGTCGCGACCGAGTCGTCGTTGTCGACCATGTAGACGCGGCCCTTGTCGGCGGCGCCGGCGTAGATGATGCCGTCGGGCGCGACGACGACCGATGTGAAGTAGGTCGCGGTCAGCGCGTGCAGCTGATCGAGGCGGCCGTCGCTACCGACGCGGAACAGCGCGCCCTTGCCCTTCTTGGCGCCCTTGCGGCCGAGGTCGGTGACCGTCGACGGCTCCTTGTCGGCGCCGGGCTTCGTGCCGACGTCGGGCGTCTTCGCAGCCTGGCCCTTCGCCGCGGTCGGCTTCTCGACGGCCTCGACCTGCGACGCGGTCTTGCCGGTCGGAGGCGGTGTTTCGGCGAGCTCGTTCGCGGCGACGACGACGCCGGTGCGGTACGGCGCGATCGCCGAGACCTCGTTGCCGGCGAAGTCGGCCATCGCGCGCGTCTTGCCGTCCTTCGGATCGTAGCGGAACACGAGCGCGCGCTCCGACGTGCCCATCCACACGCCGCCGTCGCTCGTGATGGCGAGCGCGGTGATGCGCTTGTCCTCGGAGTCGAACACCTCGCGGGCGCTGTCGCCCTTGACCGCGAACAGCTTGCCCGAGGGACCGGTGCCCGCGTAGACGGTGTCACCCGCGGCGGCGAGCGACCAGATCGTCTCGACGCCCTTGAGCGCCGGGCCGGCCGTCGCCTTGCCGCTCGCGAGGTCGATCTTCCAGACCTTGTTGCCGGGCATCGTGCCGGCGTAGACCTGACCCGAGCTCGACTGTGCGAGCGCGACGACGGCGATCGCGCCGTCGATCTTGACGACCTGCTTCGCGCTGTCGCCGGTCAGGCGGTAGAGCGCGCCGGCCTCGTCGGAGCCGAGCAGCACGCTGCCGTCGGCGAGCCGCAGCGACGCCCACACGGCATCGCCTTCGAGCTTCGTGCGCTTCGTGTCCCAGCCGGGACGGACCTCGCCGCTCGACGTGATGAACGCGTCGGTCGCATCGCCCGCGTCGAACTGTTGATACGTCTCGACCGTCCAGGTCGCGGTGACGACAGCATCTGCACGCATCGCGAGCAGACAGAGAGGAGCAGCCAACCAGAGTCGCTTCATCATTTCACCCGTAGAGAACGAGAAATCGTTACTTCGTGGCGCGGATGCGGACGAGCATCGACGCGGTGCCCTCGACGACGCGCTTGGCGGGCGCGATCGAGCGCTTGATAGCCTTCACGGCGGCGGCGCGCTGCGAGTTGCTCTGCGGATGCAACTTGTCGAGCGCGCTCGCGGGCAGGTCGCGCACGAGCTTGCCGTCGACCGCGACGCCTTCCTCGGCCGGATAGATCGTGACCGCCCAGACGTTGCCGGGCAGGAGCTTTCTGAACGCAGCCATCAACGTCTTGAGATCGGTCGGCGGCGCGGCATCGAGCTTCGCGCTGTCACCGGCGGAGACCTCGAGGTTGACGATGCTGCCCGCGAGCTCGCCCGGGACATCGAACGGCACGTTCTCGACGATGTCCTTGCCGTCCCACGTGCTCATCAGCACCTGGACCATGTTGCGCTCGCCGGGGATGAGGTCCGTCGTCGGGACCTTGATCTCCTTGATCTCGCCGTAGTTCGCCTCGAACCGGAGATCGACGTTGATGTCGACGCGCTCGACGGTGACCGGCGCGTAGGGGTTCAGCATCAGCGGCACGAGCACGCGAAGGCCGCGCACCGCACCCATCACCGAGCCCGCGCCGTCGTTCGCGTAGAGGTAGTCGACGAACTCGATCGGCTTCTCGCCCTTGATGCGCACGCTCGACTCGACCTTCGCGGTCACGTCGTCGCGATCGGGCAGGTAGTACTGGATCGCGTTCATGACCGCGGCGCCGGCGAGCGACGGCGTCATGAACTTGTTCTCGAGAACCTCGACGTTGAACTTGCCGGTCTCGGTGCGCTTGCCCGACGACGTCGTCACCGAGATCGAGATCGGGATCATCGTCGTGCGCAGGTTCGTGTCGGCGGCGATCGCGGCCTGGCGGTCCTGCGTGAGCGAGCCGATCTCCTTGAGCGGCGACGCGAGCACGAATGCATTCATCGCCGACGCGATCACCGTGTGCACCTGCGAGGTCGCGACTGGCGCGTAGCTCTCGCCGGTCTGGAACATCGGGTGACCGAATGCGAGCACGTTGTTGCCGTCGACGTACGTGACCGTGCCGGTCGCGGCGCCCGAGAAGTCACCGCGGATCAGCTGGACGGCGATCGAGCCGCCCATCTCGAACTTCGACGGCGTCAGCTCGTTGGTCGCGCCGCTCGAGCTCGTGCTGCTCGTGCCGCCCGTGCCGGTTCCGCCGGCGCGCATCGGCGTGACGTTGGAGTCGGCGAACAGCTTCGACAGCTCGTTGAACGCCGGCGCCGAGAACCCGCTGACCGACAGCGGGACCGACGCGCTCATCGCGCCGAGCTCGTTCTCCGTGGGCTTGCCGACCGGCGGCGGCAGCGGCGCCGACATGAGCCAGCTGCGATGCGCGGGACCGAGCGCGTCGAGCGCGGCCTGCGGATCGACGGTCGGCGTCAGGCGCTTCCAGTCGCTCATCGTCGCCGCGGGGTTGCGGACGATCTTCGGCGCGGTCGCGCCACCACCGGCGCTCGCCACGGCGGTCGCCCGGCGCGGCGTGCCGAGTCCTTCCTTCTTCATATAGTCGACCGGCGTGCAGCCGCCGAGCGCCGCCTTGTTGAAGCGGAAGCCATACGACACGGCGCACACGAGCTTGTCGTCGATGAAGAGCGGGCTTCCCGACATGCCCTGCCAGATGCCGTAGGGCGTGATCTTCGGGTCCTCGATCTTGATGAGGATGATGTCCTGCTTCGGAAGCATGTTCCGAACGACCGACACGACCTCGAACGTGAACCGCTCTGGCTTGGTGCCTGACAGTGTCGTCAGGCCGTAGCCGGTCTGCCCCTTCTTGACCTTCTCGAGCGGATAGATGTCTGGCGACGCGGCAGCGGTCGTCGCGACCGCCAGGCAAGCCCCCAGGACCGCGGCTGCCAGCCGCACGTGTCCACGCATGTTCTTCAAACATACCGGCGGCACCCCCCTTCTGCCAGGTGAGACGCGTGCGACACGACTGCGAAATCCCGGGGCCGGCCACACAGGCCGACTGCGGAAAATTAGCGACAACTGTGTCAGCTCTTGCGTCGGTTTTTTCTGACTTGTGTCGAGTCGTTGACACCGGGATCGACACCGGAAACCGGGGAATTGCCGAGACTTAGGTAAAAGGTCCGACCCCGGCACGGCCTCTGCACAAAGCGGCGGGCACGGAGGATGTCAATGTCGAATTTCGTCGAGACCTGGAAGGGAATCGCGACCGCCCTGGGTCGCTCGGAGCGCTGGTGCCGGTACATGGCGCGTCGCGGGGCAGATCCGCTTCCGGTGTTCAAGGTCGGCGGCATCGTTCGGCTGAACAACAATGACCTCGAGGACTGGCTGTCTCGCCAGCGCGATCGGTCGATCACGCAGCCTGCCTTGACGCGTCAGACACCGGCCGAGGATGTGGCGCTCCGCCTGATCGCCTGATCTCGTCGCGTGCTATAGACCGCGCTCGCATGACACGCCCTTTGTCGGACTTGCGCGGACCGGTCCGCGCTCTCTTCTCTGATGTCGATGGGACGATGACGACCGGCGAGCGCATCGAGGCGGCCACCTACGAGGCCCTCGAGCGGCTGGGTGAGGCGGGAGTTCCGGTGATCATGGTGACGGGCCGACCGGCTGGGTTCGGTCACGCCTTCATGAAGATGACGCCGGTGCTGGCGTGCGTCGCCGAGAACGGCGGCGTCATGTTCGTGCGCGAGGGTCGCAAGGTCATCAAGCAGTACGGCGTTCCGGCGGCGAGCTTGCCCGAGTGGCGGCGCCGTATGAACGACATCGCCGTCGACGTCATGTCGAAGGTGCCGGGTGCGCGGCTGTCGAGCGACTCGAAGTATCGCGAAGTCGATCTCGCGATCGACTGGAACGAAGAGGTCTCGCTGTCCCGCGAAGACGCGGAGACGTGCGTGCGCCAGATCCAGAAGGCGGGCTTTGCGGCGGTGCGCTCCAGCGTTCACGTCAACTTCGGCCCGCCGCACTTCGACAAGCTCAGCGCGTGCGTGACGATGGTGCGCAAGGTCCTCGGCGGCAACGTCGAGGATCTGTCACCGTACGTGTACGTCGGCGACGCGCTCAACGACGCACCGATGTTCGGCGGTTTCCCGACGAGCGTCGGCGTCGCGAACATCAAGACCTGGTGGGAGGAGCTGTCCCACAAGCCGGCGTACATCACCGAGCGCGCCGAGGGCGCGGGCCTGCGCGAGCTGGTCTCGCACCTGCTGTCGCTCCGCTAATCTCTCTCGCCGCGCGGCGGTATAGTGGCCGCGATGCCTCGCCTCGATGTCTTCGCCGCAGCGCTGCGCGCGCTCGACGACGGCCGCGGCGTCGCGATCGCCGCGGTCACCGGTGCGCACGGCTCGACGCCGCGTCACCTCGGTGCGCGCATGGCGGTCGCCGCCGACGGTGAACAGTGGGGAACGATCGGCGGTGGCAAGATCGAGCAGCTCGTCGTCGCTGCCGCGCGCGAGGTCGCCGGTGGTGCCGCACCGCGCGTCGTCCGTCAGCACCTCGTCCGCGATCTCGCGATGTGCTGCGGCGGCTCGATGGAGGTCGCGATCACGCCGGCCGCTGCATCGCGCGACGTGATTGCCAGGCTCGCCGGCTCGCGCTCGCCTCACGTGCTCGTCACGCCGCTCGACGGAGGGCCGCTCGTCGTGCGCCCGCCCCAGGTCGGCGATCCTCGCGCACATCATCCGGCGATCCAGGGCGACGTCCTCGTCGAGCGCGTCGGCGCCGCCGAGCGCGCGATCATCTTCGGCTACGGCCACGTCGCGCGTCAGCTCGGGCCTCTGCTCGCGGGCCTCGGGTTCTCGGTGATCGTCTGCGACGACGGCGACACCGGTGCGCTCGCGACGCCGCCCGCATGGGCCGACGGCATCATCGAGTCGTTCGACGCGCGCGAGGTCGAGCGCGAGGTCGGCGGATTCGGTGCCGACGATTACGTCCTCATCGTCACGCGCGATCACGCGATCGATCAGCAGCTGCTCGAGCAGCTCATCGATCACGACACCCTCCTCTACCTGGGGATGATCGGGAGCCGCGGCAAGGTCGGCCGGTTCAAGAAGCGGCTCGAGGCCAAGGGCATCATCGACGACAGCGACCTCGGGATGGCGAGGTGGGCACGGCTCCGCGCGCCGATCGGGCTCGATATCGGCGCGGAGACCCCCGACGAGATCGCGGTGGCGATCGCGGCCGAGCTCGTCGCATGCAGGCGCCTCGGCGCGCCCGTCGTCGGCGATTGGAGGCCGCGCCGCGCGGCCAAGGGAAGCGATGAGTGATCGGGCTCGGGCTCGGGCTCGGGGCTCGGGCTGGGACTCGTACACGTACACGTACACGTGCACGTGCACGTGCACGATGATCGGCGCGGAGACCCCCGACGAGATCGCGGTGGCGATCGCGGCGGAGCTCGTCGCATGCAGGGGGCTCGGCGCGCCGCGCGTCGGTGAGTGGACGCCACGCCGCCGCGCGGAACGAAGTGATGAGCGATAGTGGGG
>JABFXX010000624.1 GCA_013368795.1 Kofleriaceae bacterium | reverse complement strand
ATCCACACGGCCAGCGCGTGAAGACGTCCACGATCGATACGTCGGTCGTTCGCGACCGCTTCGAGAAGCGGGTCCACGTATTCGAGGGGGCTGCCGACCAGCAGCTCGTCGTAGAGCTGCTCGAGCGTGTCGCTGGTGGCGTTTTCCAGCTCCCTCGTGATCGCCTGACGGAGTCGCGTGGCCTTCTGGGCGTCCGTACCAGAGCCGCCAAAAATGCCATCCATCATCCCTGGTGCGACTCGGAGCCGATCGCCCGGATTCTCGTCAGGGAGCCGCCCCCCGTCATCGCTCAGGCCCTTCGTGTCCGGGCGGATGTGACGGCTGATGTGCGCGTAAATCGATGGCCTGTTGCCCCAGGGTGGAGTCCTGGATCCCAGTTCCCACGGGCCCTTCTTGCTGCGATTCCAAAACCAACCCATAGCTGTACTCAGCGCGACCACGGCAACCGCTCCCAGCACCAACAATCCGAGCTTGCCCCGCATCGCGGAGGGTTCAGCTCATGGTCTGAACGGCTGCTCGTCTTTGCCGCGGACCGGGTTCGCGAGCCGTCGGGCGACGGCGTCCTGCTCGTCCTTGGTGAGCCGGCGGACGTAGACACCTGCGGCGTCGATGCTGCGCGCACCGAAGAAGCCCTCGGAGACGGCGTACTCGACTTCGATGATCATGTACGGGTCATCGCCGATCCACATGAGCTCGTGCTTGCGCGGGATGCCCACCCAGGAGCTCAGCGTGAACTTGTCGCGAGACCCGTCCTCGTTGAGGACGACCATCGTGATGCGCTCGGTGGCGGTCACGAGGCAAACCCTAGCACGTCGAGCATCGTGTAACGACCCGGCGGCTTGTCGACGACCCAGGCCGCGGCACGGAGTGCGCCCGCCGCGAAGATCACGCGCGAGGTGGCGCGATGCGAGATCTCGATGCGCTCGGCGGCACCGAAGAAGTAGGCGGTGTGCTCGCCGATGACGTCGCCGCCGCGGACGGTGGAGACACCGATCTCGCCGCGCGGGCGAGCGCCGACATCTCCGTCGCGCGTGTGGCGTTTGACCGCGTCGTAGTCGCTGCCGTGACCGGCGGCGATCGCGCGGGCGATCGCGAGCGCGGTGCCCGAGGGCGCGTCGCGCTTGGCGCGGTGGTGCGTCTCGACGACCTCGGCGTCCCAGTCGGGACCGAGGATGTGAGCGGCCTGCTTGACGAGACCGAGCACGAGGTTGACGCCGAGCGAGAAGTTCGCGGCGACGACGACGGGCGCGACGCGCGCGAGCTCGGCGATGACTTGCTCTTGCTCGGGTCCGAGGCCGGTCGTGCCGATGACCGCGGGCGTGCGGCGCGCGAGCGCGACCTGTGCGGCCGAGAGCGTGCCCTCGAGCGTGGTGAAGTCGATGTAGACCTCGGCGGCCGCGAGGCCCGCGCCGAGATCGGAGGTCGCGGTGACGGTCGGCGTGACCTGCGCACCGACGGTGGGCGCGCCCGCGCGATCGACGGCCGAGGCGATGGTGACATCGGCGCGGCCGGCGGCGGCATCGATCACCGCGCGTCCCATCCGGCCGGAGGGGCCGAGAACACAGACGCGCGCGGGCATCAGAGGAGCCCCTGCGTCTTCATCTCGAAGCGCAGCTCCTCGAGGAGCTTGGCGGTCGCCGGGACGAGCGGGAGGCGAACTTCCGTCGAGCAGCGGCCGAGGAGCGAGAGCGCGGCCTTGGTGGGCGCGGGGCTGGGCTCGGCGAACAGCTGCTGGTTGAGGATGCGCAGCTTGTAGTGGATGGCCTTGGCCTTGTCCCACTCGCCCGCCTTGACGTGATCCCACATCGCGCTCATCTCGCGCGGCGCGATGTTGGAGACGACCGAGATGACACCGCGCGCGCCGAGCGCGTAGAGCGGGAACGCGGTGCCGTCGTCGCCCGAGAGGATCGCCATGCGATCGCCGACCTTCGCGATCAGCTCGCCGCCGCGCACGAGGTTACCGGTCGCGTCCTTGATGCCGATGATGTTGTCGTGATCGGCGAGGCGCGCGACGGTGTCGGTGAGCAGGTCACACGCGGTACGCGTCGGCACGTTGTAGAGGATGACCGGGAGCTTCGTCGCCTTGGCGATCGCCTCGAAGTGGCGGAACAGGCCTTCCTGATTGGGGCGGTTGTAGTAGGGCGTGACGTGGAGCAGCGCGTCGGCTCCCGCGTCCTCGGAGGCCTTCGTGAGCGCGAGCGCTTCGCTCGTCGCGTTGCCGCCGGCGCCGGCGATGACGGGGACGCGGCCCTTCGCGGCGCGGACGGTCGCGGCGATCACCGCGACGTGCTCCTCGACGTCGAGCACCGCGGATTCGCCGGTCGTGCCGACGGAGACGATGCCGTCGACGCCGTTCTCGATCTGCCAGTCGACGAGTTTGGCGAGCCCGTCGAAGTCGATCCGTCCATCACGGAACGGCGTCACGAGCGCAGTCAGGCAACCTTCGATCGTCGGGAGCTTCGCCATTGGGACCTCATACCTCTAACGCCATGTGGGAGGGAAGCAATTCCGCATATATGCGCCTCATACGGAATTATCAGTAGGAAAGAGACACGTGAGGCGCCTTATCAATCGCTCGAGAGGAGCTACGTTCCCATTCGGGTGACGACGGACGAGCTTCCTGACGGAGCAGTCGTAGGCGGTCGGTACGTGATCGAGCGTCCGATCGGTGGCGGCGGTATGGGCACGGTCTATCGCGCGCATCACAGCAAGGTGCGCCGACAGTTCGCCGTGAAGATTCTCCACAAAAGCCTGATGGAGAACCCGAAGATCGTGAAGCGCTTCGAGCGCGAAGCGGAGCTCGCGGGTCGGCTCAGGCATACGAACGTCGTCTCGGTCGTCGACGTCGGCCTCACCTACAACGGCCTTCGCTACATGGCGATGGAGTTCGCGCCAGGCACGACGCTGTCGACGATCCTCGACGAGGGTCCGATGTCGGAGGCGCGGATGCTCGACCTCGCGAAGCAGCTGTGCACGGGCCTGCAGCACGCGCACGACGTCGGCCTCGTGCATCGCGACTTCAAGCCCGACAACGTGATCATCGAGCAGTCGACCGGCGGCCGCGAGATCGCGCGCATCGTCGACTTCGGCGTCGCGATCCTGCGCGAGGACGCCGGCGACCTCGAGGCGCGCGATCGATTGACGACGAAGGGCATCGTCGTCGGCACGCCGCACTACATGGCGCCGGAGCAGGCGCGCGGCGACACGTTCGATCACCGCATCGACATCTTCGCGCTCGGCCTCATCTGCTACGAGATGCTGACCGGCGTGCTGCCGTTCGAGGGCAGCGGCGTCGAGGTCGCGCGCGCGAACCTCTCCCACGCGACGCCGGCGATGGGCGTGCGCGCGCCGGAGGTGAAAGTGGATCCGGTGCTCGAGGCGATCGTGCGCCAGATGCTCGAGAAGGATCCGGACGCGCGGCCACCGAGCGCGAACTTCGTCAAGGAGATGCTGGCGCTCTACGAGAGCGATCCGGTCTCGGCCGCGGCACTCGTCGGCGTATCGTTCGATCGCGGCCCGGAGCGCGTCGACGAGAACGAAGGTGGCGTCGAGCAGGCGCCGATCGAGGAGTCGGGGCCCGCGTCGCGCGCCGCGACCGACAACGACGACGCGATCGTCACGCGCGCGCATAGCCCGAGCCAGAACGGAAACGCCACGGCCGAGCTGGAGCCCTCGAACGAGGTCGTCGACGAGCGCCGGATGATCACCGATGAGGTCGCGCCGCCATCGTCGCGCCGGCGCATGGCTGCGGTCGCCGCGTTCTTCGGCATCGCGCTCGCGCTCATCCTCTGGCTCGGTACGCGTGAGCGGCCGCAGCACGCCGCGACGATCGATCTCGATGCGGGCGGCGAGACGATCGCGACGCGCGAGCAGGCGATCCAGCCCGACGTGCCGTCGCCAGGTCCAACGACCGTGGTCGTAGCGCCCACTGATGCAGGAGGGCTCGCGATCACCGCGAAGCCGGTGAAACCCGCGCAGCCGATCGTCGCAAAGACGCGCCTCGATGCGGGCGTGAAGGAGATCCCGACGGCCGCCGACGTCGCGAAGCTGTATGCGGTCGTTGGACGTGAGCTGTCCGCCCTCGAAGCGACGAAGGGCATGGAGGCCACGATCGACCTATGGCCTCGCTACCGCTGGATCCGGATCAACGAATGGATCACGACACCCGAGCGGAGGAGCCACGTGAGCGCGCTCCTCGAGCGCTTACGCCTCGATATCAAGGGTCCGTGACCTAACGCAGATTCAACGGAGCGATCGATTGCGCGACCACGAAAGCCACGCTCTAGTGCCTGCGTGCGTGTATTGATCGTCGACGATTACGAAGATATCGCCACAGCGCTCGAGATGATGCTGTCGGCTGCGGGGCACAAGGTGCGCACCGCATTGACCGGACAAGATGCGATCGCGATTGCCGAGACGTTCGAACCCGAGCTCGCGATCGTCGACATCCAGCTGCCTGACACGACGGGCTTCGCGCTCGCGCGCAAGCTTCGCAGCACGGTACGCCGGCCGCTGCACATCATCGGCATCACCGGCAGCACGCAGCCGAACCTGCCCCTCGCCGGCGTGTTCGACGAGCACGCGTACAAGCCGGTGACGGCCACGCAGCTGTACCAGATGATCTCCGTGGCGCAGGAGCGGCTCGACGAAGCCGTGTGATCGCTACGACTCGTGGTCGGGATTCGGCGGCAGGTTGATCATGTCCTCGGGAAACTTGCTCGCAATGTAGCCGAGCAGGTCGCGGATCGAGATCAGGCCCTGCACCTTGCCGCGGTCATCGACGACCGGCAGGTGTCTGCGCCGGCCCTGGATGAGCAGGCGCAGCGCCTCGGCGAGCGAGTCGGTCGGCCGTACGACGGTCGGGTGCGGCGTCATCACGTCCTTGACGACGACATGCGACCAGAGCACGTCGGAGTGATCGAGGCGGTTCACGAGGTCGCGCTCGGTGAAGATGCCGACAAGCGCGCCGTCCTCGACGACGAGGACCGCGCCGCGGCCCTTTGCCTTCATCTCGTCGACGACCTTCCACATCGCAGCGCCGACGTCGACGGTCGCGTGTGGACGCGCCGGCAGGTCCATCACCTGCGTGATCGAGAGCTGCCGCATGCCCTGGCTGGTCGACGCGTTCATCCGCCACCTCCGAGGTCGACCATGTTGATCACTTCGGAGATATCGCTCTGCGCCGGCGCCGAGCGCGGCGTCGCTTCGATCTCGTCGAACACGTCGCCGAGGTGACGCATCACGTCCCACACGGTGAGGACGCCGAGCACGCGCCCGAGGTCGTCGACGATCGGCACGTTGCGAAAGCCCTCGATCGCCATCCAGTTGATCGCGAATGCGACACCATCGCGAGGGCGCAGCGTGCGCGGCGCGGCGGTCATCACGTCGCCGAGTCGCAGCTTCGCCGGATCGTGACGAGCCGCGGCCACGCGATTGAGAAAGTCGCGACTCGTGAAGATGCCGGCGAGAGGCGCGGGTTGGATGTGATCGACGCCATCGACGATCAACACGCAATCGTGGGCCTCGCGACTCATTGCATCGAACGCGCGGGCGACGATGTCGTTCGTCCCGAATCGCGGCACGTTCCTCGTCCAGCCGATCTGCTCGATGGTCTGCTGCAGTCGACGCATGCTCCCTCCCTTCCTCCTCGACCATAACCCGATGTTTGCGATTCACAGCCAACGATGAATTACGTACCGGCCAGTACGATTCTCGCAGTGTTGAATAAATGTACGGTCAGATTCGCGAGGCGAGCAAAGCCGCGCCACTTCGCAGTGGTAGCTCGATCGTGAACCGTGCGCCTCTGTCACGCGCGTCCGAGATCGTGATGCGACCGCCGTGGTCGGAGACGATCCGGTGGACGATCGCGAGGCCAAGGCCGGTCCCTCCCTTGGCCTGCTTGGTCGTGAAGTAAGGCGCGAACACCTTGTCCTTCAGCTCGGGCGGGACGCCCGGACCGTTGTCCTCGACGACGAGAAACAGGCGATCGTTCGCCTCGCCGCGCTTCGTCGTCACCAGGATGCGACCATCCTCGCGCTTGCCGAGCGCGTCGCGCGCGTTCTCGACGAGGTTCAAGAGGACCTGCTGTAGCTGACCCTTGTCGCCGTCGATCTCGGGAACATCGGGCGCGAGGTTCGAGTCGACCTTCACCGCGCCCTGATAAAGCGAGAGCGAGTAGCGCACGACCTCGTTGAGATCGATCCGCGCGAGCTCGGGCTTCGGCATGCGCGCGAAGTCGGAGAACTCGGCGACGATCTTCTTGAGCCGATCGGCCTCCTCGAGCACGGTGCGCGTCGACTCCTCGAGGATCTCCTCGAACGACGGGTGCTGCTTCTTCCAGCTCTTGCGCAGCGTATCCATCGCCATCTGGATCGGCGTGAGAGGGTTCTTGATCTCGTGCGCGAGCCGGCGCGCGATGTCCTGCCACGCCGCGATACGCTCGGCGATGACGAGCTTCTCCTTGGAGGTCTTGAGGTCCTCCATCATGAAGTTGAACGCGGCGGCGACCGCGCCGACCTCGTCCTTGCTGCGCACCGGCACGCGGTGATCGAGATCGCCGCGCGACGCCGCGAGCGAGCCCTCGACGAGACGATCGAGATCGCGGGCGGTGCGGCGCGCGACGAACAGGCCGGTGAGCACGACCGCGCCGAGCGCACCGAGCGCGAGCAGCGCGGAGGTCAGCGTGATGTCGCGCAGCAGCTGGTCGAGGCCACCGTCGGAGACCGCGACCTCGACGATCGCGATCGGCACGCCGTCGGGACCGCGCAGCGGCTCGCGGATCGGATCGTCCTTCGCGAGCTTCGCCCAGTCCTTGCCGGCGGGCGGCAGCAGCACGCTGCCGTCGGGCGCGACGATCCGTGCGTCGACGCTGGTGGTGCGCAGCGGCGAGACGAGGTCGTCGCCGACGCGGCGGCCGGCCCACAGCGCGACGGTGTAGCCCTGATAGCGCGACAGCTGCGCCGACTCGACGGCGAGCACGGTCTCCTTCGTGCGACCGTTCATGATCGAGTCGCGCACGTAGTACGCGCTGCCGGCATGCGCGGCGGCGCGCTCGCGCACGACCTTGTCGACGTCGCCGACCTTCGCGCGGTAGTGCGGCGAGACCTGGATGACGTCGTCGGGTCCGGTGATCGTCAGGATGTCGAGCGACAGGCCGCGCATCAGCGGCAGCGATTGCTCGCGCAGGCGGCGCTGGGCGTCGGCGTCGAGCTGGCCGTCGCCCTTCACGTAGTCGAGCAGCATGCCGCCGACGAATGGATTGTCGTGGCCGGCGAGCGAGGTCGCCGACTCGCTGACGTTCTTCTCGAGGCGCGCGAGCTCGCGCTTGAGCGTCTGCTGCGTGGCCGCGCGATCGGCGGCGTAGCGCTCGCGATAGCTAGACGCGATCACGCGCGTGGTGACGACGGCGGCCAGCGCGATCGGGACGAGCGCGGCGAGCGCGAGCGTCAGCGTGAACCGGCCGCGCAGCTTCACGGCCTGCCTCCAGAGCGGGAAGGAATTTGTGCGCCGAACAGGTAGAGGTCGGCGTAGAGCGGTCGCCCGCTCGCATCGAACGCGACGCCGTGCAGGTTCGTCGGATGCCACATCCGCACCGAGCGGAACATCAGCGGCACGATCGGCAGGCGCTGTGCGAACTCGCGCGCGGCGACCGCCGGATCGAGCGAGAGCTGCGACACGGCCCAGTCATCGTTGCCGACGGCGAACGCGGCCGACCACCACACGAGCTGCGCGCTGATCGGCTCGGCGAGCTGGCCGATCCACAGATCGCACTGCCCTTTCGCGACGCGGTCGCGCAGCGTCGTCGCCGGTACCGCGGTGATCACCGCCTGGATGCCAAGCTTGTCGAGCGCGAGCACGACGCGTTCGGCGATCTCGCGATCGTCCGGGCGCGTCTCCTCGATCAGGACCTCGAGCCGGAGCTTCGTGAGCTGACGCAGCGACGCGACGCGCCGCGCGGCATCGGCGAGCTGCTTGCGCGCGGCATCTATGTCACCGGCCCGGCTCGCCGCAGCGAGCGCCGAGCCGCCCGCCTCGACGGGAACCGGCGATCTCGTCGGGATCACGCGCTCGCCCGAGCTGATCGACGTGAGGCCGCCGCGCCCGAGCGCGAGGTCGAGCGCCTTGCGGAACGCGCGGTCGGTCGTGAGATCGGCGTGCGCGCGGCCGAAGCCGACGAACAGGAGCAGCGCGGCCGGGCCCTCGACGTCGAGGCTCTTGAATGCAGGGCGGCCACCTGCGAACGCGGCGGCGCCGCGTGCGGAGACCTGCGCCTTGCCGGTCTCGAACCGGCGCGCCTCGGCGTCGGGCGTGTCGTACCAGGTCAGCGCGAGCTGATCGAGGTACGGCCTGCCCGCGAAGTGATCGTCGAACGCGCGCAGCTGCAGCTTCCGGCGCGCGCGATCGAGGCCGTCGCTCGCGTACGGGCCGGTCCCGATCGGTCGGTCGCCGGGCGCCTTGCCCGCCTTCGTGATCGCGAGCTGCGGCAGCGCGAGCAGCAGCGGCAGCTCCGCCTGCGGCGCGCGCAGCGAGAGCACGACCGCGTCCCCGTCGGTCTTCACGCCGATGAGGCCGGGCACGAGCCACCTCGCCTGCTGGCGCGCACGCTCGAGCGTCTGCGCGACGTCGAGCGCACCGAGCTCGGTGCCGTCGTGCATCTTGATGCCGCGCTTGATCGCGATGCGCACGGTCGTCTTCTTCTCGTCGAGTACCGGCGGGCCGTCGGCGAGCTCGGGCTCGACGCTGCCGTCGGCGCGCGGCCGGTAGAGCGTATCGAACAGCAGCTCGACGACCGTCACCTCGGCGTGCGAGCGCGCGTTCAGGGGATCGAGCGTCGCCGGCGCGCCGAGCAGCGTCGCCTCGACGGAGCCGCCATAGCGCGCGCGGGTCTCTGCATGCGCCGGAGCAGCGAGCGCAAGCAGCGATGCGACGACGAGCCGCTTCACTCGATCCTCCACAGATCGATGCGCGACGCGCCCGCGATCCGCACGGCTGCGACGACCTCCTCGTCGCCATCGCCGTCGAGATCGGCCGACGTGATGCCGGCGATGCCGCCCGCCGTGAACGCCTTCTTCAGCTTCGTCTTCTTCTCGTCGTCGCCGATCGTCACGACCTTGAGCGTGTCCGGATCGCCGGGCGCGCCGGCGCCGGCGAAGATCACCTCGGGCCTGCCGTCGCGGTCGACGTCCGCGATCTCGAACGCGATGCCGACGTTCGAGTACTCGGCAGCGCTGATCGACGAGCAGCCGAGGCCGGCCGCCGCACACCGATCGATGACGATCCCGAGCTTGTTCGCGATCGACAGGTCTCCACGCACGCGCAGCGGATGACCGTCCGGCTCGACGAGCCCGTCGCGGCAGCGCGCGCCGTAGCGGGCGACCGCCGGGACGGCAGGGTCGGCGAAGTAGTTGCGACCCGGCAACAGCTGCACGACCGTGCCGGGACACAGCGCGAACCCGCCGGCGCCCGCCGTCGCGACGAGCCCCTTCTTCGTCCACGTCACGCGCAGGCTCCTCGCCCAGCCCGACGAGCTCGCGATGACGGCGCCATCGTCGACGATCGCGGTCCCGACGACGTCGCGCGACGCGGGGATCGCCGGCTCGCCGGTGAAGCTCGCACGCCCGATCTCCTCGAGGCGCCTGCCGTGGATCGCGATCGCGACCACGTCGCGCGGCGTCACCGCGTAGAGCTCCGCCTTGCGATCGCCGTCGAGATCCGCGGCGGTCAGCGCGACGAGCGAGCCGCCGAGATCGATCGAGCCGACCTTGCCGAGCTTCCACTTGATCGCGAGCTTCTTCGGCGGCACGAGCTTCGGCGGACGCGCCAGGATCGACGCGTCGATCCGCGCCCGCACGTCGGTCAACAGACGATGCAGCGGCCCCGCCAGCGGCGGAGGAGGCGCAGGGGTGCCGTCATCGCTCGCCTGCGCAGACGCTGCGATCGCGACGAGGACCAGCGCGGTCGCAGTCCGCGATTTCAATCGCTGTAGTCTCCGGTCACCGAGGTCTCCTCGGTCACCTCGCCCGGACGCGGCGCGACCTCCGTCGGCTCGGAGCCCTCGACGAACACTTCTTGCAGCGTCGTCGCCTTCTCCGCACCCTCGGGCGCGAGCAGACCGGTCTCGCGATCGATCGTCTTCTCGACGACGTGCGCGGGGCGCGGGAACGCCTTCGCGGGCTGGTTCATCGACTTCATGATGTCGACGAACACCGGCACGGCGGTGGTACCGCCGGTCTCCTTCTTGCCGAGCGGCTCGTTGTTGTCGTTGCCGATCCACACGCCGATCGCGTAGTCCGGCGTGAAGCCGACGAACCAGGCGTCGCGCGAGTCGTTCGACGTACCGGTCTTGCCCGCGATCGGAATCTTGAGCGCCGCCGCCTTGGCCGCGGTGCCTTCCTTGACCACGGACTCCATCATGCTCGTGACGACGTACGCGACCTCGGGGCGGATCGCCTGGCTGCCCTGCGTCGCCGGCGTCTGCTTGCCGTCGATCGCCTCGATGAACCGAGGCGCCTGCGCGATGCCGCCGGCGGCGATCGTCGCGACCGCGTTCGTCATCTCGAGCGGCGTGACCTCGCCCGAGCCGAGCGCGAGCGACATCTCCTTCGGCAGCTCGCTGACGATGCCCATCTTGTGCGCCATCGCCGCGATCGTCTCGGGCTTGAGGTCGTAGGTGACGCGGATCGCGACCGTGTTGAGCGACTTCTTCATCGCGTCGCGCAGGCGCACCGGGCCGAGGAACTTGCCCGATTCGTAGTTCTTCGGCTTCCACAGGTCGAACACCTCGGGGGCGTCGTTGACGATCGCGGCAGGCGTGTAGCGGCCGCTATCGATCGCCGTCGTGTAGACGAACGACTTGAAGCTCGAGCCCGGCTGGCGCTTCGCCATCGTCGCGCGGTTGAAGCCGGCGACCTTGGACGCGTAGCCGCCGACGAGCGCGCGCACCTTGCGCGTCTTCACGTCGATGATGACGACCGCACCCTCGGGGCCGGCCTCGAACGCGACGCGACGCTGCGCGTGCTTGACCTTCGCCTCGGCGACCGTCTTCTCCTCGCCTTCCTCGTCGACGACCTTCGGCGGCGCGGGCGGAACGCGAACGTCGACGATGTCGCCGGGCTTGAACCGCTCGCTCGGCTTCTTGTCCTCGGGATTGAACCGCCCGTCCTCCTCGGTGCCGAGCGCGATCGCGGCCTGCCACTTGCCGAGATCGACGACGAGCTCGTTGTCATCGTCGTGCACCGCGGTGACGACGGCCTCGTAGACTTCCTTCGCCTTCGGGCCGCTCGACGGCAGCCGCTTCGCGAGCTTGGCGATCTCGTCGTCGATCTTGTCGACATGCCGCTTCGGCCGGCCGATCTTCTGGCGCGCATCGACCGCACGCAGACCCGCCTGGAGCGCCTTCTGCGCGCTCGCCTGAAGGCCGGGGTCGAGCGTCGTGCGCACCGTGCCGCCGGTCTCCATGCCCTTCTCGCCCTTCGTCGCGACGAGCTCCCGGCGAACGAGGTCGACCCACTCCGGCGCCGAGCCGAGCTCGGGGAACGGTTCCTTCACGACCTTGATCGGCTCGTTGATCCACTTCTGCGCGTCGGCCGGCGAGATCTTGCCGATCTTCGCGAGCTGGTTGAGCACGTAGGTCTGGCGCTCCTTCGCGCGCTGCGGATGCTTGCGCGGCGAGATGTTCTCCGGCGACTGCACGAGGCCACCGAGCATCGCGGCCTCGCCGATGTTGACCTGCGCGATGTCCTTGCCGAAGTAGAAGCGCGCCGCCTCCTGCACGCCGTAGCGACCGTGACCGAAATAGATCTGGTTCACGTACAGCGTCATGATCTCCTGCTTCGTCAGCGACTTCTCGAGCCGCCGCGACAGGATGATCTCCTGGATCTTGCGCTTGAACGTACGCTCGGGCGTGAGCAGGAACGTCTTCACGACCTGCTGCGTGATCGTCGAGGCGCCCTGCTTGGTCTTGCCCGCCTTGATGTTCGTGAAGAACGCGCGGACCATGCCGATGTAGTCGATGCCGCCGTGGGTCCAGAATCCGTTGTCCTCGGCGGCGATGAACGAGTCGATGACGATCGGCGGGATCTTGTCGTACGGGACGAACGTGCGGCGCTCGGAGAACAGCTCGCCGATGCGGCGATCGTTCGCGTCGAGGATCGTCGTGACCTGCTTGGGATGGTAGTCGGCGAGCTTCGCGATCTTCGGCAGGTTCGGATCGCGCCCGTACATCCAGAACGTGAACGCGACGGTCGCCGCGACCAGCGCGGTACCGGCGAGCACGGCGACGCCGACCCACTTGAGGATCCCGAGCCAGCGCCGGCCCGGCTTTGACGGACGGATGCCCGAGCCCTTGCCGGGCTTGCCCTTGCCGGCCTTGCCGGCCTTGTCGGCGGTGCGTTTGCCGGCGACGGTCGGTCCGGCTTCCTGTTGGCCCCACATTTTCAGCGTGGTCCCCGGGGGCGGTTGCATGGCCCGCTAGGGGTGCAACTTGGATACCGGCACAAGCGTCGCATACGCGTGGATAATCCCAGTTGCGCGGCTCGTTTGCCACACGGTGTGTGTCCGACGAGCCACGTCATCCCAGCTTGCGCTCGACGATGTTGACGGCCGCTCGAATCCGCAGGGCAAACCAGCGCGCGCGCAGGCGAGCCCGGCGTTCGTCGGAGAGATCCCCGGGCGCGTTTAGATAAGCGCGGCGGCGCTGCGCGAGCCGGCTCATCGCGAGCCCGACGGTGACCGACAGGTTGTAGCTCTCGGTGAACCCGAACATCGGCACGGTGATCGACGCGTCGCACGCGGCGATCGCAGCCGGCGACACGCCGTCGTGCTCGTTGCCGAAGATCACCGCGAGCGGCGAGTCGACCGCGACGTCCTCGATCGAGAACGTCGCGTCGGGCAGCGTCGCGTAGACGCGAAATCCTCTCGCGTGGAGCGCATCGACCGCCGAGACCGCGCTCGGCCAGCGATGGAGGTCGATCCAGCGGTGAGAACCGCGGGTGACGCCTTTCACCGCCGAGAAGCGTTCCCCCGGTTCGATCACATGTAGCTCCTGGAGCCCGAGTGCCTCACTCGTCCGGATCGTCGCGGCGGCGTTATGCGGGTCGTACGTGTCTTCGACGGCGGCGACGATCGAACCAAGCCGAGCCGCGATCACTTGATCGATCCGCATGATCCGATCAGGCGTGAGCAATGGCTCGAGAGCGGTGCACACCGCTTCGGGTCCGTATCGATCGATCAACTTCTCGATCGCATCCACGCGCGCATGTTACCGTCAGGATAGTGATCCTGTCCGAGGGTGTCGGACGGTTCGTCGGGGACCGTTATCACATCGTCCGTGAGCTCGGCCGCGGTGGGATGGGGGTCGTCTATCTGGGGCGAGATCTGCGCCGCGAGATGGACGTCGCGATCAAATTCCGCGGGATCACCCACCACGACGCGACGCTGTGGCTCAAGCGAGAATTTCGTTCGGTGGCTTCCCTGCGCCACCCGAACCTCGTCGAGCTCTACGAGCTCGTCGCACACGAGCAGTCCTGCTACTTCACGATGGAGTACCTACCCGGCGTCGACCCACGGCGCTGGGTCGCGCGCCCGCGGGCCTTGCCGGACGATTCGTCGGATCAGCCGACGCACGCAGCGGTCCCGCTGCAGGAGGCCCACACCGCGGTCTCCGTCGCGCCCGTCGTGTCGGGCGTGATCGACACCGTCGACGTTCCCGACGTCGACTTCTCGAAGCTGCGCAGCGTCCTCGCGCAGCTCGCCGAAGGGCTCGCGTTCCTCCACGCGCGCGGCGTGATCCATCGCGACGTCAAGCCGTCGAACGTGATCGTCGGCGACGGCACGGTGAAGCTGCTCGACTTCGGCCTCGCGCTCGAGCGCCGGCGCGCCGAGATCGAGCTCGCACGCGAGACGAGGGTCGTCGGCACCGTCGCCTACCTCGCGCCCGAATATCTCGAGCGCCTCGACATCAGCCCGGCGATGGACGTCTATGCGCTCGGCGTCCTCGCGTTCGAGCTCGTCACCGGCGCACCGCCGTTCGGCGGCACGCTGCACGTGCTGTCGCGGCTCAAGCGCAAGATGGAGCTGCCCCGCGCGCGCTCGATCAACCCCGAGGTCCCCGAGGATCTCGACGAGCTGATCGATCAGATGCTCGCCAGCGAGCCGCTGCGCCGGCCGAGCGCGATGCAGGTCGCGGTGCGCCTGAGCGGCAGCCTGTCGTATCCGCGCCAGATCCGCCGCGCGACGCAGTTCGTCGGCCGCGAGGCCGAGCTCGCGCGGATCGATGCGCGGATCGCCGATCCCGCGCCGCGCGGCAGGCTCGTGCTCGTCACCGGCCCGTCGGGCGTCGGCAAGACGGCGCTGATCGAGGAGGCCGTCGGCCGCGCGCGCGTGCACGAGCCCGCCGACGACGAGGGCGCGATGCTCGTGTGGCGTGGCAAGTGCCACGAGCGCGAGCGCGTGCCGTACCGCGCGTTCGACTTCATCAT